>JAQBTG010000017.1 GCA_027624955.1 Pseudomonadota bacterium | reverse complement strand
TACGATGAGACAGAAACCCTCCCTTATGCAATCCGACTAGTTTGTTCCATAGGCGCTGACGTCAGACAACCTAATCCGTCTCGATTTTGTGCCTCGCCCAAGCAGCGTAACGCTGCGCTTTGTCCCCGGCGAGATGGAAAGCGATACGGCGCGCGCGGCATGGATGTTCGAAGCGGGGTGCCGTCGTCAGGCGGAGCGGCTGCTCGCCAACATCGTAGACGAAAACGCCCAGTAATCGCTCGAAACCCAGAGTAGCTTTTTTTCACTGGGGGGAATAAGGAGTTGGGAGAAGGGGCGAACCAAGCGCTGGGCGCTCTCTTTGTTTGTTCCCTCAGGCAGGTGGCCGCGTCCGCTCTCTCGGATGCTTCGTATAATCTCGGCCCCGCCGTCTGGCTTGCCGAAACGGATGATGCGTTTTGGGGCCTTGTGCCGTTTGGCGAACCTCGTTGGCAGGTTCGCTCGCAACTGTTTCCTTAAAACTTCTCCACCCAGGGGCGGAGGTCGGCATCGAAGGCCCAACTGCTGCGGTTCTGCTTGTGTAGTTGCCAATAGGTCTCGGCGATGTCGTCGGGCTCCAGCAAGGCGTCAGGCTGGCGCTCAGCCGCCAGATGGGCGTAACGCTCCGAATTGATCTGGCCATCGATAATGACATGGGCGATATGAATGCCCTGCGGTCCCAGTTCGCGCGCCATGGCCTGGGCGAGGGCGAGCAAGCCGAACTTGCCGACCGACAGATTGAAGAACTGCGCGCTGCCGCGCTTGCTGGCCGTGGCGCCGGTAAAGAGGATCGAGCCTGAGCCGCGCGGGGTCATGCGTGTAGCGGCGGCACGTCCGACCAGGAATCCGCCATAACAGTTGGCCTCCCAGCAGCGTTTAAAATCCGCCGCCTTGGCGTCGAGGATGCTGGCTTTCATGAAGGCGCCGGCATTGTAGATGGCGACATCCGGCACGCCCCACTCGCCGCTGACATCGTCGAACAGCTTTTCCACTGCCGCCTCGTCAGTGGTATCGACGGAAAAGCCGCGCGCTTCTCCGCCGCCCTCGGCGTTGACGTCTGCCACGATCTTTTCGGTCTTCGCCGCATCGCGCGCGGCGGCGGCGACATTCATGCCCTCGCGGGCAAAGCGTCGGCACAGCGCCGCGCCCAAGCCCGGTCCCACGCCGACGATCACTGCCGTTCCGTTTGCGCTCATGTTCATGCTCTCCGTTATATTTATTCTGCCGCGCTGGCTTGGCTTTGCGGGTTGCGCCAATAATCCATCAACTCAGCGCCGCGCGCCGTGGCGGCGTCGACATTGGCCTGTTTGACATGGCCGAAGCCGCGCATCTTGAGGGGCAGGCGGGCGATTTCCACCGCCAGCGCGTGATTGTCGCGGGTGAGATTGCTGAGCAATTCGCGCACGGTTGCCTCATAGGCGTCGATCTGGCTGCGCTCATCGCGGCGCTCAGTCGAATAGCCGAAAATGTCGAGCGCCGTGCCGCGTAGGAATTTTAATTTTGCCAGGACGCGGTAGGCGCTCATGATCCACGGGCCGTACAGACGCTTCTTAAGCTTGCCGCTGTCGGCGTCGCGCGCCGCGAGGAGCGGCGGGGCAAGGCTGTAATGCAGCGAATAATCGCCTTCGAAGGTCTCCTGGATCTGCTTGCGGAAGCGGCCATCGGTATAGAGCCGCGCCACTTCATATTCGTCTTTATAGGCCAGCAGTTTGTGGTAGGCGCGGGCGACGCCATCGCTCAACGCCTCCTGGCCCGGTGTGCGCTGTGTTTCGACCATCCGCACATGGGCCACGAACTCGCGGTAGCGCAGCGCATAGCCGGCGTTCTGATAGGCGGTGAGATCATTGGCCCGGCGCGTGACCAGCGCGTCGAGAGTATCTGCCTGTTGTGGCGTGCTGCCCTGTGCCGGCGCGATGCCGGCTTCGGCTACGACTGCGGCCAGATCCACTGCCGCGGCGCGGCCCCAGCGGAACGCGCGGTGATTGCTGTCGACCGAAATGCCGTTCAACGCGATCGCCTGCTCGATGGCTTCGTGCCCGAGCGGGATCAGGCCCTTCTGATAGGCAAAGCCGAGCAGGAATAGGTTGGCGGCGATGGCGTCGCCGATCAGGGCGGTGCCGAGCCGCGTGGCGTCGACGAAATCGGCGGCGCTGGCGCTCTCGGCGATAACGCGCTGCAAATCGGCGCCGGGGAATTGTAGGTCGGGGTCGCGGGTGAAATCGCCGGTCGGCGCTTCGTTGCTGTTGACGATCGCGTGGCCGCTTTCCGGGATCAAGCAGGCACGCGCTTCGGCGCCCGCCGCCACCACCATGTCGCAGCCGAGCATCAGGTTGGCGCCACCGTTGCCGATGCGCACGGCATGCAGGTCGTCGGGCTCTTTGGCGATGCGCACATGGCTGATGACGGCGCCGTATTTTTGCGCCAATCCGGCTTTGTCGAGCACCGTGCCGCCCTTGCCTTCGAGGCGCGCCGCCATGCCCAGGAGGGCGCCGAGGGTGACGATGCCGGTGCCGCCAACGCCGGTGATGATGATGCCGTAAGGCGTCTCGCAGGATGGAATCTTGGGCTCCGGCAGGGCGGCGAAGAGCGTGTCGCCGGCGCCTATGGCTTTGCGTTTGCGCAAGCTGCCGCCTTTGACCATGACGAAGCTCGGGCAGAAGCCGTTGACGCAGCTATAATCCTTGTTGCACGAGGATTGATCGATCTTGCGCTTGCGCCCGAACTCAGTCTCGATCGGTGTTACTGAAAGGCAGTTCGACGCGGCGCCGCAATCGCCGCAGCCCTCGCACACATCCGGGTTGATGATGACGCGCAATTCCGGGTCTTCCATCAGACCGCGCTTACGTCGCCGGCGTTTCTCGGTAGCGCACATTTGGTCATAGACGATTGCCGAGACGCCTTCCCACTGGCGGATGTCGCGCTGCACCCGGTCGAGCTCGTCGCGGTGATGCACTGTGACACCGTCGGCGAAATCCGTGTTGAGCGGGTATTTGAGCGGATCGTCTGTCACCACGACGATCTTGCCGACACCTTCAGCGCGCATTTGCTGCGTCACCCGCGGTACCGATAACGGCCCGTCAATCGGCTGGCCGCCGGTCATCGCCACGGCGTCATTATAGAGAACCTTGAAGGTGATATTGACGCCGGCGGAGACCGCGGCGCGGACGGCGAGCGAGCCGGAATGAAAATAGGTGCCGTCGCCAATATTTTGAAACACATGGCCGGCTTTGCTGAACGGCGCCTGGCCGACCCAGTTGGCGCCTTCGCCGCCCATATGGGTGAAGGTCGCGGTGTCGCGCTCCATCCACTGCGCCATATAATGGCAGCCGATACCGGCCAGCGCGCGGCTGCCTTCCGGCACCTTGGTCGATGAATTATGCGGGCAGCCCGAGCAGAAATAGGGAATGCGGACGATCTTGGCCTGCTCGGCCTGAGCCAGGGCCTCGGCTTGCTGGGTAAGATAATTGGCGCGCGCCCGCACCGCTTCGAAGCCCTCAAGATCGCCAAACCGGCGCGACATCGCGTCGACCACCAGCCCGGCATCCAGTTCATTGGCCGAGCGCAGCAACCAGCTGCCGTCGGCATCGCGTTTGCCGTGCACCCGCGGGCGTGAAGCCGCGTCGACATTATAGAGAATTTTCTTGAGCTGATCCTCGATCAACCCACGTTTCTCCTCGACCACGAGAATTTCATCGAGCCCGCGCGCGAATTCACTAATGCCTTCAGGTTCGAGCGGCCAGGTCATCGCAGGCTTGTAGATAGAGAGTCCGAGGCGCTTGGCAGAATCGAGATCGAGACCGAGATCGTCGAGCGCCTGGCGCACATCGAGATAGGCCTTGCCGGCGGTAACGATGCCAACGCGCCGCGCCGGGCCATCGGTGATCACACGGTCAAGCTTATTGGCGCGCACGAAGGCACGCGCCGCGTCGAGCTTATGCTCATGCAGGCGCGCTTCTTGTTCCAGTGCCGTGTCGGGCCAACGGATATTAAGGCCGCCCTCGGGCAGCACATGCTGCTCGGGAAACACCGGATTGATACGTGCCGGATCGACCGAAACGATGGCCGAAGAATCGATCGTCTCGGCGATACAGATAAACCCGACCCACAAGCCCGTATAGCGCGACAGCGCCCAGCCATAAAGTCCGAGGTCGATGATCTCCTGCACGCTCGATGGGTTGAGCACCGGCATCATGGCGGCGGAGAAATTATATTCGCTTTGATGCGCCGTCGTCGAAGAAGCGCATATATGGTCGTCGCCGGCGAAGGCGAGGATGCCGCCATGCGGCGCGGTGCCGGCATTATTGGCATGCTTGAAAACGTCTATGGTGCGATCGACGCCGGGGCCCTTGCCGTACCAAATGCCGAATACGCCGTCTTTATCGCCATCACCAAGCAAGTTGATCTGCTGCGTGCCCCATAGCGCGGTCGCCGCCAAATCCTCATTAACGCCGGGCTGGAAATGGATGTTCTGGCGCTCCAGAAATTGCTTCGCTTGCCACAATGCCTTGTCAAAATTACCCAGCGGTGAGCCGCGATAGCCAGAAATGTAGCAGGCTGTATTGAGCCCGGCATTGGCGTCACGGCGATATTGCATCATCGGCAGGCGCACCAGCGCCTGGGTGCCGGTTAAAAATACCTGACCGCTTTCGGCGGAATATTTGTCGTCGAGAGAAACCTCGGCGAGTTTCATAGGCGCCCCGCGAATATTAATATGGCGATCTTGCACTAAATCCTTCGAACCCCGCGCCGCCCGTCGCCATCCGGTGCGCCGCCACGCCCACTATACTATCCCAGGACAGCGGCGCTAATCATTGCGAAGCCGTTGTGAAAATTCATAATATTTAGCCTATTACGATGTAATGTTATGAAAATTTGGCATATTATGCCAAATATGTCCTTGGATAAGATTGATCGGCGCATCCTCGCGGAGCTGCAAAGCGACGCGCGCCTCACCAATGTCGCGCTCGCCGAGCGTGTCGGCTTATCGCCCTCGCCCTGTTTGCGCCGTGTCAAACGGCTCGAAGCCGATGGCGTGATCCGGCGCTACAGCGCGGTGATCGATGCCAAACAGGTCGGGCTCGGCATTGCCTGCTTCATCAGCGTCACCTTGGAGCGCAATGTTGAGCAAGTGCTGGAAGTGTTCGAAGCGGCGATCTCCGAGCGCCCGGAAATTCTCGAATGCTGGCCGGCCACCGGCGAAGCCGATTTTTTGCTGAAAGTCGTCACCGCCGATCTCGGCGCCTATGAGCGGTTGATGCGTGACCACATCTTACGCGTGCCGGGTATCTGGAGCACTCAGACCAGCTTCCTGCTGACCCCGGTCAAAAACGAGACCGCCCTGCCGCTAGACATCGCCTAATCTCCGACGTTGTCACTCGGCGTTAGGCGTTCAATAAAGCGCCTCGAGCGCCGCGCGGTAAATTTCCAGAATCTTGTGGCGCCGCACTTTCAATGTCGGCGTCATCAATTCGTTGTCGACCGTAAACGGCGCCGCCGCCAGCATGTGGCGTTTGACGCGCTCGGTCGGCGAGAGGTCGCTGTTGGCACGGTCCACCACGACGCCGAGAGCTTTCATGAAATCGCCATCACTGGCGAGCGCGGCAAAATCACTTTCGGCGCCGCGTTCGCGCTGCCAATCGCGCACAAAATCCTCGTCCGGCACGATCAGCGCGACGATATGGGCATGCTTGTCGCCGTAAACCATGGCTTGGCCGATTTCCGGCTGCAGCGTCAGCGTGCCTTCAACCCGCTGCGGCGATAAATTGTCGCCGCCTGACAGCACGATGATGTCCTTTTTGCGGTCGGTAATCTGGATATAGCCATCGTCGTCGAGATGGCCGATATCGCCGGTATGCAGCCAGCCGTCGCGCAACACGGCGTTGGTGCTGGTTTCATCGTTCCAATAGCCGTTCATGATCATCTCGCCGCGCGCCAGAATTTCACCGTCTTCGGCGATCTTAACTTCGACCCGCTCGAGCACCGGGCCAACCGTATGCAGCTTCACTTTGTAGGGCGGGTTGCAGCTGATCACCGGTGCCGCTTCGGTCTGGCCATAGCCCTGCAACAATCGAACGCCGAGCGCGGTGAAGAAAATGCCGACCTCCGGATTGAGCGGTGCGCCGCCCGATATCATCGCCTTCAGGCGCCCGCCGAAGCGCGCGCGCACTTTGTCGCGCACCAGACGTTCGAGCACCCGGTTAAGCGCGCCCTGTACGGCGCCGAGGCTGCCCGGTTTTTCATAATCCTTGCGCCCCAAGGCCACCGCCTTGGCAAACAGCGATCGCTTGAATGCGCTCTGGCGCTTGAGGCCGAGCACAATTCGCCGGTGCATAACCTCATAGAGACGCGGCACGCTCACCATAATCGTGGGCCGCGCCTCGATCAGGTTTGCGCTCAGCGTTTCGATGCTTTCGGCGTAATAGATTTGCGCCTTGATCGAGATCGGAAAATAAAGCCCGGCGGTATGTTCATAGGCGTGGCTGAGCGGCAGGAAGGAGAGAAAAATTTCGTCGCCAAGGCCCAACAGGCGCAGCAATTCGCATGCCGAGTGACAATTGATCAGGATCGCGCCGTGGCTCAGCATCACTCCTTTGGGATTGCCCCCGGTGCCCGAAGTATAGATCAGGCAAGCGACATTCGCGCGCGTCAGCTCTTGCAGACCGGGCTCAAGATCATGCTCCGAGGCCGCACCCATTGCCATGACGGCAGCCCAGTCGTAGAGCGCCGTATCGAAGGCGCCGGATTCGGTCGCCTCCATGCTGACGATGAACTCGGTCGCGTCAGTCTCAGCGGCGGCAGGCAGCAAACGCGCGGCGAGTGCACGCGTCGAAACGATGACGCCCTTGGCGCCACAATCGGCGAGCACATGGCGGTGGTCGCGGGTCGTATTGGTGGTATAGGCCGGCACGCTGATGGCGCCGAGAGCCATAATGGCAAGGTCAGCGATCACCCATTCTGGCCGGTTTTCCGCCACAATCACGACCCGGTCGCCGGCGTTGACGCCGAGCGCCGCCAAGCCCTTGGCCATCTCGCGCACGTGTCGGGCGGTGTCGTGCCAGGACAGCTGCGTGTAACTGCCGGCCTCCTTTTTCCACATGAATGCACCGTCGCCGCCTTGCTCGGCGATTTCGAAAAACATGCTGGGTAGGCTTTTCCACGTGTCGTAGGTCACCCCGGAACTCCCCGTTTCGCTTCCTGTTTTGCCGCATGATAAAGCGAGAAGGGTGCACGCACCAAGCGGCACGATAAATTCGACCAGACGGGCTTTGCCGCGCAGCCCTCCAGGCCGCTATGATCCGGATTCATCCATGGCGCAGGAACGCGAATATGAACCAACAAAGCGAAACCCGGAGCAAAACACAGGGCAATAAGATTACGGAACTCGGCGATTTGCCGCGCTGGGATCTGAGCGATCTTTACGCTGGACCGGAATGCGAAGCGCTGCAAAGCGATCTCGCCGACGCCCGGGATCGCGCGCGCACCCTGAATGAGACTCATGCCGGACAGGTTGGATCGCTCGACGGTGAGGCGCTGGCTCAACTGATCAACGATTATGAGGCGGTTCAGGAAATTCTCGGCCGCCTGACGAGCTACGCCTATTTGCGCTACTGCACCAACATGGAGGATCCGGAAACGGCGCGGTTTTTCCAAAACCTGTCGGAAGCCGCGACCGATATTTCTAGCGATCTGCTTTTTCTCACGTTGGAACTGAACCGTATTGACGATGACGATCTGACGGCCCGCCTAACCACCCCCGCGCTCGCCCATTATCACCCTTGGTTGCGCGATGTCCGCGCCTACCGCCCGCACCAGCTGTCCGATGATTTGGAACGCCTGCTGCACGAAAAACAGATGTCGGGGCGCTCCTCCTGGATGCGGCTGTTCGACGAGACGGTTGCGGCGCTGCGTTTTCCGGTTTTGGGCGAGGAATTAACCAGCGCCGAAGTGCTCAACCTGTTGTCCGACCCTGACGAAAGTCGGCGCCGCGCGGCGGCAAAATCCATCGGCAAGGTGTTCGGCCAAAATATCCGCACCTTCTCCCTGATCACCAATACCCTGGCCAAAGATAAAGAGACCGAGGACAAATGGCGCAAATTCGACCGCCCGATTTCGGAACGCAATCTGAGCAATCAGGTTGAAGATGAGGTTGTCGATGCGCTGGTCGAAGCGGTCAAGCAATCCTATCCGCGTTTGTCACACCGCTATTACGATCTTAAGGCGCGTTGGCTCGGCGGTGAGAAGTTGAATTATTGGGACCGCAACGCACCTTTACCTGAGGATGACGACCGCACCATTGCATGGCCCGAGGCTGTCGAAATGGTGCTCTCCGCCTATCACGCCTTTTCGCCAAAACTGGCTGATGTAGGCCGGCAGTTTTTTGACAATGCGTGGATCGATGTGCCGGTGTCGCCGGGCAAGGCGCCGGGCGCCTTTGCCCATCCGACCGTACCGAGCGCGCACCCATATCTCCTGCTTAATTACCAGGGTAAGACACGCGATGTGATGACATTGGCGCATGAACTCGGTCATGGCGTGCATCAAGTTTTGGCTGGGCCGCAGGGGGCATTGATGGCGGATACGCCGTTGACGCTAGCAGAGACCGCTTCGGTATTCGGCGAGCAATTGACCTTCCGCGCCCTGCTACAGGCAGAATCATCGCCGTCACGCCGGCGCATCATGCTCGCTGGCAAAGTCGAGGATATGTTGAATACGGTGGTGCGCCAGGTGGCATTTTGTGATTTTGAACGCCAGGTGCATGAACAGCGCCGCGAGGGCGAGTTGACGCCCGAGCGCCTCGGTGAAATCTGGCTCTCGATCCAGAGCGAAAGCCTCGGCCCGGCACTCCATTTTGATGACGAGTACCGCCACTTCTGGGCCTATATCCCGCACTTCATCCATTCGCCGTTCTATGTCTATGCCTACGCTTTTGGCGATTGCCTGGTGAACGCGCTCTACGCGGTTTATCAGGAGTCTGGAGACGGTTTCGAAGAGAAATATTTTGCGATGCTGAGCGCCGGTGGCACGCTGCGTCACAAGGAATTGTTAGCGCCCTTTGGCCTCGATGCCGGCAAGCCAGATTTTTGGTCGCGCGGCCTCGACATCGTCTCCGGCTTCGTCGATCAGTTGGAGGCCGAGCTTTAAGGGTCAAATATTCATGTCCATCAAGAACGGCGGCGGAAAGGACGGCGGCGAAAAGGACGGCGAAACCAACCGGTTGAGCGGGCGCGTGCGGCGCTACGCCCGGGTTGGCAGCTCGGTCGGCGGGTTGGCGACGCGTATGGCAGGCCAGCGCTATCTCGGGATGCCGACTGATTCGGCGCGCAACGCGGCGCAACTGAGCCGGGCGCTGGGTGGTCTCAAGGGGCCGTTGATGAAGGTGGCGCAGTTGCTCGCCACCATTCCGGACGGCCTGCCCGACGCATATATCGAGGAGCTGCGGGCGCTTCAGTCGCAAGCGCCGGCGATGGGCTGGGCATTTGTCAAACGCCGAATGCGGAGCGAACTCGGCGCCGATTGGCGCCAGCGCTTCGAGGCGTTTGAGCAGGACGCGGCGGCGGCGGCCTCGCTCGGCCAGGTTCACCGTGCCCGTAGTCCGGACGGCCGCGCGCTTGCCTGCAAATTGCAATATCCCGATATGGCGTCGACGGTGGAAGCTGATTTGAGTCAGTTGAAACTAATTTTCGGCCTCTATAAGCGCCATGACCCGTCCATCGACACGCGCGAGATATTGCGTGAATTGACCGCCCGATTGCGGGAAGAGTTGGATTACCGCCGCGAAGCGACCCATCTTCGCCTGTTTGGCGAAATACTCGAAAACGAGGCCGGCGTGCATGTGCCCGTTGTGTTGCCCGAGTTGGGCACCGGGCGCCTTCTGACGATGACTTGGCTGGAAGGCGGACCGCTGCTCGATGCAACATCCCAACCGCAGGCGGCGCGCAACCGCATTGCTGAGAATATGTTTGCCGCCTGGTACCGCCCGCTTTACCGCCATGGCGTGCTGCACGGCGATCCGCATCTTGGCAATTACACCATCCGCGCCGACGGTTCGGTCAATCTTCTCGATTATGGTTGTGTCCGCATTCTGCCGGCAGGGTTCGTGCAAGGCGTGATCGATCTCTATCGCGGCGTTCAGCGCGATGACCGCGCGCAATTGGTGCACGGCTTCGAAAATTGGGGCTTCAGCGGATTGTCGTCAGAGATGGTCGATGCCCTTTCGATCTGGGCCAAATACATCTATGGCCCGCTGACGGATGACCGGGTGCGCCTGATCGACGAATCGGGCAGCGGCAAGTTTGGCGGCGCTGTCGCAGCGGAGACGCACCGCGAAATACGCCGTCTTGGCGGCGTGACACCGCCGCGTGAGTTCGTCCTCCTCGACCGCTCCGCCATCGGATTGGGCTCGGTGTTCTTGCATCTCGGCGCCAAACTGAACTGGCACCGGGCCTTTGAGGCATTGATTGAGGGCTTCGACTCGGAGGACCTAGAGCACCGGCAACAGGAAATTTTGCGGCGAAGCGGCGTCCCGGAAGCCGCTTGAAGCCATTTGAAGGCGCCTCAACAGCGCCAAATTATGCCGTTGTGTTCAAGGTTCGTAACAAGACCGTGACGAAGTGCCACACTAGCCTTGGCAAACCACACATGGCGCGGTATTCAGTGCGGCGCTTTACCTCGGGGTCCCGAAGCATAGGCGGAATTTGAGCAAGGAAAACCTATGAAGATCGGGGTTCCGAAAGAAATTCTCCCCGGCGAAACTCGCATCGCGGCCTCGCCGGACTCAGTCAAAAGATTTACCGCTCTCGGCGTCGAAATGATCATCCAATCGGGTGCTGGCGAAGCAGCCTCGATATCCGATGAAATGCTGCGGGAAGCTGGCGCGCGAATCGTTCCCGACGCGGCCGCCCTCTACGCTGAAGCAGACATGATATTCAAGGTCGGCGGGCCGTGTTGCAACGGCAATGGCATGGTGGATGAACTGGCCATGATGAAGCCCGACGCCATCCTCATCGGTCTCCTCAATCCACTCCACCGTCGCGATCAGGCGGAGGCGTATGCCAAGCATGGCCTGACCAGTTTTGCCATGGAATTGATCCCGCGCATTAGCCGCGCCCAAAGCATGGATGCGCTGTCGTCGCAGAGCAACATCTCCGGCTACAAAGCGGTGATCGATGCGGCGGAAACTTTCGGTAAAATTCTACCGATGATGATGACAGCGGCAGGCACCATCGTGCCGGCCCGCGTATTGATTTTGGGCGCCGGCGTGGCCGGCCTTCAGGCGATCGCCACGGCGCATCGCCTCGGCGCAATTGTCAGCGCCTTTGACGTGCGTCCGGCCGTCAAAGAGCAGGTCGAGAGCCTCGGTGCAACTTTCATTGAAGTCCAGAGTAGCGAAACCGATAGCGCTGAGACGGCAGGCGGCTACGCGCGTGAAATGAGCGCGGATTACCAACGCCAGCAGTCGGAACTCATTCACGAGACGCTGAAGAAACAGGACATTTGCATCACAACGGCGCAAATACCCGGTAAGCCGGCGCCGGTGTTGATTACTGAAGCGATGGTCAAGGATATGAAGATCGGCTCGGTGATTGTCGATTTGTCGACCGAAACCGGCGGCAATTGCGAATTGAGCGAGCGCGACGCGGTGGTGGTCAAACATGGCGTCACCATCATCGGTTACGCCAATTATCCGGCGCGTGTGCCAGGCGATACCAGTTCGCTGTATGCCCGCAATCTCTATAATTTCATCTCGCCGATGATCGATGGCGAAACCGGTTGTATGAAGATCGACTGGGACGATGAAGTCATTAAGGGCGCGCTGTTGACACGGAACGGCTCCGTGGTCCACGCCGCCCTGACGGATCAGAAAGCCTAAACATGGAAGCTATGTTGGATCTTCATCCGCTGGTCATTGCGGTGACAGTTTTCGTGATGGCGGTATTTGTCGGTTATTACGTTGTGTGGAGTGTGACCCCCGCGCTGCATACGCCGTTGATGTCTGTCACCAATGCTATTTCGAGCGTCATCATCGTTGGCGCGCTGCTTGCTGCCGCGCCGATGGAAGGTGGTTGGGCCAAGGTTCTTGGCGGCATTGCCGTCGGATTGGCGGCCGTCAACATATTTGGCGGTTTCACCGTGACCCAACGCATGCTGCAAATGTACAAGAAGAAATAGGACCGCTGTTATGACCGCCAATCTCGCGGCGATCCTCTATTTGATTGCCGGCGTATGTTTCATCATGGCATTGCGCGGCCTGTCCTCGCCGGCTTCAGCGCGGCGCGGCAATATGTTCGGCATTGCCGGCATGGTGATTGCCATCGGCACCACTCTGGCCCAACCCGGCGTCGAGGATTATCTCTGGGTGGTGATTGGCCTCGCGGTGGGCGGTCTCATCGGCGTCGTGATCGCTTTGAAGATCAAAATGACCGCCATGCCACAATTAGTGGCCGCGTTTCACAGCTTGGTCGGCCTCGCCGCAGTTTTAGTCGCTGCCTCGGCACTGCTGGCGCCCGAGACGTTTCACATCGCCGTCAATGGCGACATCCGCCTCATCAGTCGCATCGAATTGAGCGTCGGCATGGTGATCGGCGCGATGACGTTTACCGGTTCGATTGTCGCCTTTGCCAAGCTGCAAGAGCTGGTGACCGGCTCGCCACTGACCTTCACCGGGCAGCGCCTGTTCAATTTGATCGTTGCGCTGATAATCGTCGCCCTTGCGGTGATCTTCTGCATCGATCAATCGCCTACCGTTTTCTGGATCATGACTGGGGTGGCGCTGGTATTTGGCGTGCTCATCATCATCCCCATCGGCGGCGCCGATATGCCGGTGGTGATCTCTATGCTGAATTCCTATTCTGGCTGGGCCGCAGCCGGCATTGGCTTCACCTTGGAAAATACGGTGTTGATCATTGTCGGCGCGCTGGTTGGTTCGTCCGGCGCGATCTTGAGCTACATCATGTGCAAAGGCATGAACCGCTCGTTCATCAGCGTCATTCTGGGCGGCTTTGGCGGCGAGGATTCTAAGCTCGTAAAGAGCGACAAGCCGCACAATGCCGGCAGCGCCGAAGATGGCGCGTTCATTCTCGCCAACGCCGGCTCGGTGGTCATCGTGCCGGGCTATGGTCTGGCCGTCGCTCAGGCCCAGCATGCCGTGCGCGAGATGGCTGAAGAGCTGAGCAAGAAGGGGGTGCGGGTGCGCTACGCCATCCACCCCGTCGCCGGGCGCATGCCAGGTCATATGAACGTGCTGTTGGCCGAAGCCAGCGTGCCGTATGACGACGTTTTCGAGCTCGATGAAATCAACAGCGATCTGTCCAGCACCGATGTTGCCTTTGTGATCGGCGCCAATGACGTCGTCAATCCGGTTGCCAAGACAGATCCGCAGAGCCCGATCGCCGGCATGCCGATTTTGGATGTCGAAAACGCCAAGACGGTGTTGTTCGTCAAGCGTTCGCTATCGCCGGGCTATGCCGGCGTCGACAATCCGGTGTTTTACAATGCCAACACGATGATGTTGTTTGGCGACGCCAAGAAAATGGTCGAGGCGATCGTCAAGGCCTTGTAGCGGGTCTATTCTTCCCGCGCAGAGCATTTGCGCGCCAGTTTGCGGGCGCGGCGGATGGCTTCTGCTTTTTCGCGCGCCCGCTTCTCGGACGGCTTTTCGTAATGTCTGCGCATCTTCATCTCGCGGAAGATTCCCTCGCGCTGCATTTTCTTTTTCAGCGCCTTGAGGGCCTGGTCGACATTATTCTCTCTGACGACGACCTGTACCAAATTTTTATTCCTTAAACACTCGGTTTTTTCGAAAGCCGGCGGGTCATACCATGCCGCGGGCTGCCTGTGAAGGGCGGTGATGCCGATTTTTGCCGGATTTACCCGGTTTACCCGGTGGCGGCGGCGCGCCATAGTACCGGCTATGGCCATTCTCAAGATTGCTCGCATGGGACATCCGCTGTTGATGCGCATCGCCGACCCGATCGCCGATCCCCGGGCGCCGGCAATCGGCCAGCTCATCTCTGACATGATCGATACCCTCGCGGATGCCGCCGGTGCCGGCCTGGCGGCGCCTCAAGTGCATGTGCCGCTTCGCCTGGTGATGTTTCATGTGCCCGCCGCTCGCGCCCGCGAGGAAGACGGTGAAGCGGCGGAAGGCTGCCCGTTTACCGTCCTCATCAATCCTGAAATCGAGGCCGTGAGCGACAACATGGGTGTCGGCACGGCCGATGGCATGGACGATGACATGGTTGACGGCCTGGAGGCCTGTCTGTCGCTGCCCGGGTTGGCTGGCATCGTGCCGCGCCACCATCATATCCGTTATCGTGGGCTCACGCATCGCGGTGAGACAATTGAGCGTGAGGCGCGGGGCTTTCACGCCAGGGTGGTCCAGCATGAATGCGACCATCTTGACGGCGTGCTCTATCCAATGCGAATGCGCGACCTGTCGACGCTGAGTTTCACCAGCGAGCTGTCGCGCGCAGAAACCGAAGAAGACCAAGAGGACTCCGAGCTATGACGCGCCAAGATACCACCCAGGACGCCATCCGAGCGACGCTGATCGCGGCCGTGCTCGGCCATGTGCCGTTCGATGGCTGGGGTGAAAAGGCGCTATTGGCGGCGGCCGACGAATGCGCCATTGACGCCACCACCGCGCGCCGCGCCTTTCCGCGCGGCGCCGCATCTTTGATCCAATACCACGCGGCGCGGACCGACCGGAGCATGGAAGACGGCTTGGGCGGCGCCGAGGCGCTAAAGGGCATGGGCGTGCGCCAGCGAATTGCCGCAGCGGTGCGCTTACGCCTTGAGCTTGAACAGCCCCACCGCGAAGCGGTGCGCGCCGCATTGGCTTATTGCGCGATGCCCCTGAACGCGCGCCTCTCGCTGTCCTGCCTCTACCACACGGTCGATAGCGTATGGTTTGCCATCGGCGATAAATCGACGGATTTCAATTTCTACAGCAAGCGCGCCCTGCTGGCCGGGGCGTATGGCGCGACGCTGCTATACTGGCTTGATGACAGCTCCGAGAATTATGAAGAAAGCTGGGCCTTTCTCGACCGCCGCCTTGAGGATGTCATGCGGGTGGGCCGGGTGAAAGGAAATCTGCAACGCCTGCTGCCGTCGCCACAATTCATCGCCAATCTGATCAAGAGCGGCCCGGGCTGGGCCTCAGGCACGGCGCGTTACGGCGCCTCAGGCGCGGCGCGCTATGGCGCCTCAGGCGCAGCCCGCAATGGGCGCACGGGCCGGCCGTAGTGTCGCCCCGGCTATTCCACCTGATCGACAGGAAATTCAGGCACGTTGGCGGTTTGCCGAGCGCGCCAGTCATCGAGCGCGCCGGCGATGGTGGTGTCGCCGAGCGCGAGAATGGCTGCGGCCAGAAGCGCCGCGTTGATGGCGCCAGGTTTGCCGATCGCCAGCGTCCCCACCGGAATGCCGCCCGGCATCTGTACGATCGACAACAGGCTGTCCATTCCCTTGAGGGCAGCGCTTTCCATCGGCACCCCGAGGATCGGAAGCGGCGTCAGCGCCGCGGTCACGCCGGCCAGATGCGCGGCGCCGCCGGCACCAGCGATAATCACCTGCAACCCGCGCTCCTTGGCAGTGCTGCAATATTCACTGTGCCGCTCAGGCGTGCGGTGAGCCGAAATAATGCGCGATTCACAAGCGATGCCAAGGCTTTTCAAGGTCAACGCAGCATGGCGCATCACCGACCAGTCCGACTGACTGCCCATGATAATGCCGACAACAGGCCTCTCTGTACTCACGATTTGTCCAAATTCACTATTTTATGGGAACTCTGTTAGAAAAAAGCAAAAGCGTTTACCATTACTAAACCCTGCAAGGCGATGTTAAAGGGTCGGCTCGATTACGGAAAGATACTTTTCACGCGATCAGCAAAACTTGGGCAGAATACTTAGGCAGGATTTTTGCCATCTGGATCTTGTCGTGGTAATAAAGTAATCGCTGCTAACACTGAATTATACGGAAGTGGCATTGGTCGAGGGCAAATTCGCATGAAGATCGAGGGAAATAGAACCTCACGAGTTGGCGTCGCAGGTCGTGCAGGAGGCACGAATCGCCGCGCCGCGAGTGCTAGCGCTGGTTCCAGCCACCAAGTCATGGACACGGCCTCGGTGATGGGCATTCCCGAGGCCGAGCTCACGTCCAAAGTCCGCATGGCAATCATGACGCTGATGGAAGAAGTCGCCCGGCTGCGCGACGAATTAAACGGCAGCCGCGGTCGGATTGAGCATCTTGAGCGTCTGGCCGATCAGGATTCGCTGGTGCCGGTCTATAACCGCCGAGCCTTCGTACGCGAGTTGACGCGCGCGATCTCGATGACTGAACGCTACGGCGCGCCGAGCACCGTCATCTATTTCGATGTCAACAACATGAAACATATCAATGATACCTGCGGCCACCCTGCCGGCGATGCCGCGCTTCGCCATGTGGCGGAAACGCTGCTCGAGCAAGTGCGCGATTCGGACATCGTCGGTCGCCTGGGAGGCGACGAGTTCGGCGTGATTCTCTATCAAATCGACGCCAGCGTGGCGCAGGACAAGTCAGGTCAATTGGCGCGCGAGATCGGCAAACAGCCTGTTCCGTTCAATGATGATGAACTGGCCATAAGCGTGACCTATGGCGCCTACACCTTCAGTGGAACCGAAGACGCCGGGCAGGCGCTTGCCGAAGCTGACAAGGCCATGTACGCGAGAAAACATGGCGGAAGCCGCAAAGAGGACCCGTCGCGTCAATAGCTAGTCCGTCACGGCCGACCAGCAATGGCTGGTCGATCATAGCCGCTCCGTGCAAAGCCGCTATTTCGCGAGGCGTTGCGGAATTACGCGATTAAATTCGGCAATTGATCGCTCTCAAGCTTGGCAATCTCGTCTTTTAGAGCCAATTTTCGCTTTTTCATTCGTCGCATTCGGACATCGTCTGCTTCGAGATTGTCAGCCAGCTCGTTGATCACCGCGTCTAAATCCCGATGTTCGATTCGTAGGGAGACGAGGCGCTGATCGTGACCTAGAGTTTCCATTGTTTATCCAGCATTTGAGAAATGACCCGATTGTTACAAATGATATGGTATCGAAATAGCTCCGAAAAATCGAGTATGAATATGGGATTTGCGCCGCCATTCACGCTGATTTCCCGGTGAAATTATCGCCCAAAACCGCAAATATCACCTGCTTGATCTGCCACCAAATTCAGCGGCCAAAAGAACTTTGACCGGCACTGTTTTTGGCTCCTTCGTGCGGTTCTTCGCTTCAATGCGCGACAACCGACGGCGGATAATTATGCTAGATATAGTGGTCAATGCGGGGCGCGTATGACACAATGGCCGAACCGTCAGTTGGGGTTCGGTTTGGCAATACCTCGCCACTAAATCACCCCTAAAATTTATTCGCGATTGGGGGACCATGTATTCAGGGCTAGATCCCGAAGAGATAAGTAATGATCTGGGGTTTGACGATTATGTCGCAAGCCTCGCCGCGAAACATGCCAATTTAGAAAAAGCGATTCAAGACGAGGTCGAAAGGCCGGCACCGAATACGCTCTCTCTTGGCGAGCTAAAACGCTGGAAATTGAGGGTTAAAGATCGAATCTACCTGGTCAAGGCTCAAACCTACGGCCAAAGGCGGCGATTCCAGGCTTAGAGCAAATCCCGAGCAGGTGGAATCACCTGCGGCGACGCATTTGCTTGAATCAAGAAGCGATAGAGCATTTCGCGTGAACGCAAGTGAAGGTGAAACGCTCTATCGGCCCACTGCGGCACTGCCTGTTTGGTTCAGCGCACACCGCGACGAAAACAATCTAGCGTTGTAGCTTTGCGATTGTCCTGCTGGTACTGAATCCAGCGACCGTTTCCGCCAACAGGATTCGACCGCCATAGGCCTGCACGTAGTCTGCGCCAACGACGCCATCAATCTGATAGTCGCCGCCCTTTATCAGCACATCTGGACGAAGAGCTTCGATTAAATTGATCGGCGTATCTTCAGCAAAAATTACCACGAGATCGATGCTTTCGAGCGATGCCAGCACTTGTGCGCGCGCGATTTCCGTTTGAATCGGCCTGTCCTTGCCTTTGAGGCGGCTCACCGATGCATCGCTGTTGAGGCCGACAACCAGCCGTCCACAATTATTTTTGCTCTGGCGCAGCAGCGATATATGCCCCGGGTGGAGGAGGTCGAAACAGCCATTGGTAAATCCGATCGATTGCCCGCCGTCGCGCCATTTTGCGATGCTTTCGAGTGCCGCCGTCAGGGGCACGATTTTGGCTTCGGATGAGGACAGATCACCGGCCCGCACGGCATGCAAGAGATCTGCCGCAAAGACTACGGCAGTGCCGGTTTTTGCCACCACCACGCCGGCGGCCAGATTTGCCAGTGCCGATGCTTCAATCAGGTTCACACCGTTTGCCAGTGCACTGGCCAGCGTCGCGACAACGGTATCGCCCGCGCCGGAAACGTCGAACACTTCGCGTGCCCGGGTCGGTAAATGCTCGACGTCGCCGTCAGCCGATAGCACCGTCATTCCGTGCCGACTGCGCGTTACCACCAGCGCGTCGATCGCTACTTGCTCGATCAGCGCCTGTCCGGCAGAGACGATTTCGCTTTCCGTTTCCACCGGCGCGCCGGTCGCGGCGCCCAATTCGCGCCGGTTCGGCGTGATCACGCTGGCACCCTTGTAGCGGCCGTAATTCAGGCCCTTGGGATCGACCACCACGGGCTTGGAGGCGGCGCGCGCACAGGCGATCAAGGCTCGGCACAGGTCTGCCGTCAATACACCCTTGGCATAATCCGATAACACCAGCACATCGCAATGCGGCACGATATCCTCGGCCATGCGCAGGAGGTTCTCGGCGCTGCGGTCGCTGATCCAGTTTCGCGTTTCTCGGTCGGTGCGCAGAAGCTGCTGGCCGCCCGCCAGGAACCTGGTTTTCTCGGTCGAAGGCCGGCCCGGCTCGACCAATAAATGCGGCTCAATCCGCTCCTGCTCGCCGACCATTTGCGTGAGCGTCCGCCCGACCTCATCATCGCCAACCACGGAGAGCAGCGCGGTGCTCGCACCGAGGCTGATCAAGTTTCGTGCAACATTTCCGACGCCACCCAGCATCGCAGTTTGCCGCACGATTCCAAGTATCGGCACCGGTGCTTCTGGCGATGTACGCTCGACCTCGCCGTAAACGAATCGGTCGAGCATGAGATCGCCGATACAAAGAATACGGGCCTGGCTCAGCCGTTCGATATGAGAGACCAAATCTGAAGGGGTGATCATATTTCGCACGTCAATTGTCGGGTGGCAATTCTACCGGTTCGGGCACCCAAATCCGGCAAATGCCTGCGCAATATACTCGATGTTGACCCCACGTGGCCACAATGCGCTCTCGCATACTTGCCCCTTCCGCGGCAGCGCGCCAAAATCCGGCGACCAAAATGGGGGATATATGGTTCAACAAAGTGATTGGCAGCCCGAGTATCAGCGCCGGCTGCAATCCGCAGACGACGCGGTAAGCCGTCTTGAAGACGGCCAGCGTCTGATTCTACCGACTCTGGCCGGGCAACCGCCGGCCCTGCTTGCCGCGATGGGGCGTCGCTTGCGGGCGGGTAACCTGGCGCGCGTGCGCACGAGTACGATATTGCCGACCCCTGATCTCGCCAATGCCTTGTTGCAGCCCGAGCATTTAGACAGCCTCGATTGGGACAGCCTGTTTTGCGGCAACCCCGACCGGCTCGGTGTCTTTGAGGGCCGCTATGACATGACGCCGATGCATTTCGGTCAGATGCCCAAGATCATGCGCGAAGACATGCAGGTGGGCGCTGTCATGACGCTGGCCTCGCCGCCCGATTCGGACGGCTACATGAGTATTGGCATCAGTATCGATTACACCAAATCGCTGATCGAGTCCGCGCGATTCAGCGTGGTCGAAGTCAATCCTAACGTGCCCCATGTGTTCGGCGATTGCCGTGTGCATGTGTCCGAAGTGAGCGCCATCGTCGAAAGCGCCGGCGATATTTTTGAACTGCCCAACCCGCCGGGGACGCCCGAGGACGAAAAGATCGGTGCATTTATCGCCGCGCGAATTCCGGACGGCGCCACAATTCAGTTGGGCTACGGCGCCGCGCCAAGTGCCGTCGGCCTGTGCTTGCTGGATCACAAACATCTCGGCATCCATACCGAAATGTTCGTCGACGCCATGCGGGTTCTGATGGAGACGGGCGTGGCGGATAATTCGCGAAAATCGATCAATCCCGGCAAGACTCTCTATACCTTCGCCGCTGGGACTCGGCAAACTTACGATTTTTTACATAAAAATCCGGCAATCGAAGGCCATCGAGTGGAGTATACCAACGACCCTTTCGTCATCGCGCAACATAAGGGAATGATAGCAATTAACGCGACCATCGCGGTCGACCTCACCGGCCAGGCGTGCTCGGAATCGATTGGCGGCATGCAGTATAGCGGCACCGGCGGCCAAGCCGATTTCATCCGCGGCGCCATGATGGCTGATGGTGGCCGGTCGTTTCTTGCCACTCATGCCACCGCCAGGAACGGCGCCGTATCCTGCATCGTCGACGGACTCTCGCCGGGCTCAGTTGTCACGACGGCGCGCACAGATATAGATATGGTGGTTACGGAATTCGGCATCGCTGAACTGCGTGGCAAGTCTCTGCGCGAGCGTGCCCAGGCCCTTATCGCCGTTGCCCATCCAAAGTTTAGGGACGGACTCCAGGAAGACGCGGCAAAGCGCGGTTTGTCGGCCAAACCCTTAAGGTCATAGGCGGCAAGTTAGATGTCGCTGGCCGTTCCCAGCGTTTAATCGAATCGCATTTCCCACTGCAAGGCGCCTACCGCGCTCGCCTACGGCGTCGGTTTGCCGCGCTGGCTTGTCGTAAAGCCCCGAAGCCCGGCTATGAGGCCGATTCTGTCTCGTCGGCCGGCGCCGGGACGGGCGCCGGGTCCGGTTGTGGGGGCGGCGCGACGGATGCGGCGGCCTCAGCTTTTGCCGCAGCTTTATTGGCTGCCTCACGCGCCGCCTTCTTTTCCTCGCGCTCTTGGCGTCTTTGGCCCTTGCGCAGTTCCTCCAACAATTCCTGTTCAGAGCAGATGCCGAGAAGCAGCGGATCCTGCGGAGAGATGTTGGGCGTATTCCAGTGCGTACGTTCGCGTACTGCGGTAATCGTCGATTTGGTTGTGCCCAAGAGTTTGCCGATTTGCGCGTCGTTCAGTACCGGATAGTTCTTGACCAGCCAAGAAATTGCATTGGGCCGGTCCTGGCGCTTGCTGACAGGGGTGTAGCGCGCCCGGCGTGTGCGTTCGGGCACCTTTGTGGTTGGCGAGCTTAAACTCAGCCGCAAAGTTTTATCCTGCTCGCAGCGCGCGATCTCATCGCGCGTGAGCTGGCCGTTGGTGATCGGGTCCGAACCACGGATACCAACAGCGACTTCGCCGTCGGCGATGCCCTGAACTTCCAGATCGTGCAAGCCGCAAAACACCGCGATTTGTTCAAAAGTGAGCGCGGTACTGTCGACCAACCAGACGGCCGTCGCTTTGGGCATCAATAACTCAGACATTGTTTATCCTTTCACCCCAATTCCATCGCGGATCAGGGCTGTGTATCCAGCCGCGCAAATCTTCTTCGCGGCTGCGAATGTTCGAATGACAGTGATATATCGCTCTTGGTGGATAAGGGTCAATTGGGCCGGTGAGGATTTCTTCTAATTGGTGAGGAGCATTATCTTACCGATATGTTCGCTGGATTCCATGCGTGCATGGGCCTTTGCGGCCTCTTCCAACGAGAATGAGCTATCGATCACGGGTGCGATGGTGCGCGCTGAAAGGAGCGGCCAGGCTTCTTTTTCTAGCGCTGCCGCGATGCGTCCTTTGCTTGCCACGCTTTGTGCACGCAGCGTGGAGCCGGTAATCGTCAAACGCTTGAGCATCACTGGCGCCAAATTGAGTGTGCTCTTGGGCCCGCCAAGGAAGGCAATTTGCACGAGGCGGCCTTCCGTTCTCAAGCAGCTCAAATTGCGCTGAACATACTCTCCGCCGACCATGTCGAGAACCACATCCACGCCTTCGCCGCCGGTCGCCGCTTTCACCGCTTTCACGAAATCCTCGCTGCGGTAATTTACGGCCAGTTCGGCGCCGAGATCACGGCACGCGGCACATTTATCCGGCGAGCCAGCGGTGGCGAACACGCGAATACCCATTGCCGCGGCGAGTTGAATGGCAGCCGTGCCGATGCCGCTGGTGCCGCCATGCACCAGCAGCCGCTCACCCGGCCGCAAGCGCCCGCGTTCAAATAGGTTTGTCCAAACGGTAAAATATGTCTCGGGCAACGCGCCGGCTTCCTCAGGTGTATAACCGTCAGGAAACGGCAATGCCTGCACCTCCGGCGCGGCGCAATATTCCGCATAGCCGCCGCCAGTAACCAGGGCACAAACAGAATCGCCCGGCTGGTATCGCTGGCCCCCAGGGCCGCACGCGACCACAGTTCCGCTCACTTCCAGTCCGGGAATGTCGGATGCGCCCGGTGGCGCGGGATATCCGCCCGCACGCTGCATCACATCTGGCCGATTGACGCCGGCCGCAGCGACCCGGATCAATATTTCGCCATGCCCCGGCTGCGGCACAGGGCGCCGTGTCGGGACGAGATTTTCCGGCCCACCCGGAGTCGATATTTCCACAGCCAGCATGTCTTCGGGTATGCGATCGCCTGGGTCGTTCATTTATGTTTACTCACGGTATTATTGCTCCCGGATTGCCCCGGTGAGTTGTTATAATGGCGCGCGTCCGATGGAGGGGGAAAACTTTATGGATGACATCGAAATTGTAATTCCGAAAGCCGCTGATTGGGCACCCCGCGTGCTGGATAATCTTTCGGTCGAGTCATTGAAGAGATATGTCGACGATTTAGAGCGTGAATTGAAACGCGTGAAGTTGGAACTAGACAACAGAGATGTAGTGCGCAGCGAGGCAGATGCCATGTTCAAGAAGTGAGCTGAACGCGCAATAGTCGCTCCAATTCATCGGGTACTGAAGGCAATGTCAGTTGCGAAGAAAGAACAAATTCGAGCCCTGTTGAAGAGCATCGAGACTGGCGATCCGGAAGCGGTCGCCGTCGTCAATGAAGCGAAGTACATTCAGCACAATCCGCAGACCCGCGAGGGCAGCGAGGGTTTGGCGACACTGTTCAAACGACTGTCCAAAACCGAGCCTCGGGTAAACATGGTTCGGGCGTTCGAGGACGGCGATTTTGTGTTCGCCCATATGGAATACGACTTTGCTAGCCGAAAAATAGGCTTCGAGGTCTTCCGGTTCGAAAATGGTCAGGCGATCGAGCATTGGGACAACATTCAGGAAAGGCAGCGGCCTAACCAATCGGGCCGCAGCATGGTGGATGGGCCGACCGATGCCACCGATCACGATCTGACCGAACACAACCGCGCGCTGGCTCGATCGTTCATTGAGACGGTATTTGTTGATGGCCAACTTAAACGCCTGACGGACTTCGTCGACCAGGACTCCTACGTTGAGCACAATCCGCGTCTGGGCGATGGCGTGACCATGCTTAAAGACGCGTTAGAAGCCGCAGACAACGGCTGCAAACGCATTGATTATCATCGCATCCACTATGTCCTAGCCGAAGGAAGTTTTGTGCTCTGCGTCAGCGAGGGAAACTATGGCGGCGTTCATTCCGCGTTCTATGATCTTTTTCGGCTGGCAAAGGGAAAAGTGGCTGAGCACTGGGACACAACTGAAAAAATCGCACCACGAAGCGAATGGAGAAACGACAACGGTAAATTTTAAGGCGTAAGGCCGCGAATAATTCAAAGCATCTCAAAGCGCAGCACATATTTGAGCCCAGGCCGCCGCTCTACGTTCTGTGTTGAAAGAAAGTAAATAATTGGCTCCGGGTTAACGATTAATTAACTATTTCGGAGATATTCTCGTAAATACGGTGTTTCACATATATGAAATCGCCGTGCATTAGACCTCTGATATTGTTTCGTCTCCCTGTTTTACTGCGCCGCCTTACCCAAGGCGGCGCTTTTTTTTGGCGATGAACGAAGTGCGAGACTGCGGCGCTTCATGATGAAGATACGAAAACGAGTGCGGCCTCCGTGCCTGCGGCAATGACTGCCGAGAAAGGCAAGAGCCACGGCCAATTAAAAGTGGTGGCGATCCGCGTTTTCCGTTCGTCGCGGCCGATTTTGATGGCGAAAGCCTTGATCCCATTAGGCGATTAAAATTATAGGTAATACTCGCCTAGGTTGATTTATCGGTTATCAATTGAGGTTTGATATGTGCGCACCGCGCCCACCAGCGCGGCGCCAAGCAGGCTAGCTATCCGAAGATTGATAGAGGCTAAATTCGCCCTACTTTAGCAAACTTGATGCGCAAATTTTTTTGATGTTGAGCTTGTGTCCTGATCCAGCATATGGCGCGCTGGCGTGGCGTGGCGTGGCGTGGCGCGCGCCAAGCCGATCCCGAGATCCGCCTAGGGGGCCGCCTAGGAGGACTCCGTCGGCGTATCGCTGCGTCCACCCCATTCAGTCCAGGAGCCGTCATAAACAGCGGCGCCGGTATGGCCGCAAACGAACAGCGCCAGGGCCAACAGTGACGCGCTGATGCCAGAACCGCAGGTGGTGACAACCGGCCGCGCCAGGTCGACGCCGCATTCGGCAAACGCCGCGGCCAACAAGTCCGGCGGCAACAGAGATTTATCCACTGCGTCGATGAGAACCGGGTAGGGAAGATTAACACTGCCCGGAATATGGCCGGAGCGGACGCCGGCGCGAATTTCCGGCTCGCTGCCATCGAAACGCCCAGGTCCGCGCGCATCAATGACCTGCTCCGCCCCCTGTTCTAGATTGCCCAGCATCTGCGCCAGATCGCGTACCAGTTCCGGCCGAAATATCGCCTTGAATTTCGCAGTGCCGGATGTAGCACGGCCGGCGACAATCGGTAGGTTGGCGGCGCGCCAGGCCGGAAGGCCGCCGTTCAGAACCGCCACATTGTCATGCCCGAAGATCCGCAATGTCCACCAGGCGCGTGGCGCGCTGAACAAGCCCGCACCGTCATAGACGATCACGGTATCGCTATTGGAAATGCCAAGTCTTGCCATTTCCTCGGCGAATAGTGGCGCGCTCGGCAGCATGTGGGGCAGCGGATTGTCAGGATCGCGAACACCATCAATGTCGAAAAATACCGCGCCTTCGATATGCTCGGCCTCGAACTCGGCGGCCGGGTCGCGTTTCTCCGCCGGCAAATACCAGGAAGCGTCCATCAATTTGAGGCCGGGCCGCGCAAGATTCGCCGCGAGCCAGGCGGGCGACACGAGAGGCCCGGGCAGTTGGACACTCATTCGGGCTCCTTGAAGATAATATTTATCCGGCGGTTATGTTTGCCCTTGTTCTCGATCTTGCGCACCGTTATGGGGCCGATCTCGCCGGTTGATTTGACATGGGTGCCGCCACAGGGCTGCAAATCCACATCTGCTATGTCGAGCAAGCGAACCCGCCCCTGGCCGCTCGGCGGCTTCACTTTCATCGTGCGCACGAGATCCGGCTGTGCCGCAAGATCCGTATCGCTAATCCATCGGGTGGTGGTGGGCGCGTCACGCGCGATCAACCGGTTGAGAAGTGCCTCGATCTCGGCTTTGTCGATGGAGAGTTCCGACAGGTCGAAATCTAGCCGGGCCTTATCCTCGGACAATTGGCCGCCAGTGACCGGCGCCTCGATAACGGCGCACAGCAAATGGAGGCACGTATGCATGCGCATATGTTTGTGCCGGCGCGCCCAGTCAATTTCGACCGTTACTGCCGTGCCGATCGCAGGAATCGACGCATCGTCTGGTACGATATGGAGGATTTCACCGATGCCTTCGCCTTTGACAGTATCCAGAATTGGAATAGTCGTGCCATCTGCGAGTTTGACAGCGCCGCTATCGCCGGGCTGGCCGCCGCCGGCAGGGTAAAACACAGTGCGATCAAACTGTATTGCGCCGGGCGCAGAGTGCGTCACGCAAGCTTCGCACGTCCGCGCATAGGCGTCTTCAGTGAATAATTGTTCAGTTGCCGCCACGATTGCCCCCGGTTTCGAGCCATTGCGGTACGGGCAAATTCTTGGCGCGCAGGAATTCCGGATTGAACATCTTGCTCATGTAACGCATGCCGTAATCGGCAAGGATCGTCACGATCGTGTGGCCGGGGCCGAGCTTCTCCGCCAAACGGATTGCGCCGGCGATATTGATGCCGCTGGAGCCGCCCAGTACATGTCCTTCCTCCACGACCAGATCGAAGATAATGGGAAGCGCTTCTTCATCGGGAATCTGAAACGGCACATCGATCGGCACGCCTTCAAGATTGGCGGTGATGCGGCCTTGACCGATGCCCTCGGTGATCGAACTGCCCTTAGCTTTCAGTTCGCCGTGGGCATAATAATTAAAGAGTGCCGCACCCATCGGATCGGCGAGGCCGATTACGATATTCGCATTGCGTTCCTTCAAATACAGCGCGATACCAGCCAGTGTACCGCCGCTGCCGACCGAACAAACAAAGCCATCCAGCCTGCCGTTGGTCTGCTCCCAGATTTCGGGCCCTGTGGTTTCGAAATGCGCTTGGCGGTTGGCAATATTGTCGAATTGGTTGGCCCAAACGGCGCCTTTCGGGTCCTTCGCGTCTAATTCCTCGGCGAGGCGGCCAGAATATCTTACGAAGTTATTTGGATCCCTGTAGGGAACCGCCGGGACCTCGATCAGCTCCGCGCCACAGAGCCTCAGCATGTCCTTTTTTTCTTGGCTTTGCGTATCGGGAATGACAATTACTGAGCGATACCCCAGCGCATTGCCGACCAAGGTCAGGCCGATGCCGGTGTTGCCCGCCGTGCCCTCGACGATCACGCCGCCGGGCTTTAATTGGCCTCTTTTCTCGGCGTCGCGCACGATGAACAGTGCGGCGCGATCCTTTACCGAGCCTCCCGGATTGAGAAATTCGCATTTGCCGAGAATTTCACATCCGGTACGTTCCGAGGCTGCTTTGAGACGAAGCATCGGCGTGTTGCCGATCAGTTCTATAAAATCTTCTTTTACAGACATTTTTTGTGAATACTCAGTATTTCCACTGCCAGCAACCTAGCTTGCTGGAAGATTACGATCAAGCTGGATAACCGTTATATTTCTGCAAATTTACCAGCTCACTAGCCCTTGCGGGACGCGCGTCAGCGCGGCACACTCCGGCAATCCACAAGGGCGGAAAGCACAACGAAAATGAACGAAAAAAAATCCATCGAGCAGCCTTATCTGCTGTTTCTCGGCGACGCGCATGACCAACTAGCGGCCAAAACCGCGCGTGGCATCGTTGACTGGCGGCCCGAGTGGTGCCTCGGCCAATTGCGTCTTGACGGCTGCCAAGCGACCGCTGGTATTGCCGATATCTCCGTTGCGGCGGCGGCGGAGGCGGGCGCGCGAACTCTGGTGGTGGGTGTCGCTAATCGCGGCGGTATCATTCCTGACAAATGGCTCGACACGCTTGTTGAAGCGCTCGATCGGGGCATGGATCTGGCCAGTGGACTGCACATGCGTCTCAGCGACATTCAAATGATAAGCAACAAGGCCAAGGAAATGGGTGCGTCACTGTTCGACGTCCGCCACTCGGAGCGAGAATTTCCCTTGGGTTCTGGCGAGAAACGGGCGGGTAAGCGTCTGCTGACCGTTGGCAGCGATGCTTCGGTGGGCAAGATGTACACCACCCTCGCCATCGAACGGGAGCTCAAGGCGCGCGGTGTGAAGGCCGACTTTCGCGCCACCGGACAGACCGGAATTTTTATTGCTGGAGACGGCGCTTCCGTCGATGCTGTGGTGGCGGATTTCATATCCGGTGCCACCGAATGGCTCTCGCCAGCCAATGCACCCGACCATTGGGATTTGATCGAAGGCCAAGGCTCCCTATTCCATCCCTCTTTCGCGGGCGTAACGTTGGGGCTTATTCACGGTGCGCAGCCCGATGCGATCGTGCTTTGCCATGAACCGACCCGCACGCATATGCGCGGGTTACCAAGTTGGCCATTGCCGAAATTGAGCGAATGTTTGGCAGCGAATATTGCAGCCGCGCGTCTCACGAACCCGGCGGTATTTTGTGCTGGCGTCGCCATCAACACCAGTCAACTCAGCGTCAATGAGGCGACGCGCGTGCTGAACGAAACCTCGGATGCACTCCGGCTTCCCTGCGTCGACCCGATGCGCGAAGACGATGAATTCAAGCTCGGCGGCGTCGCGCCAATCGTCGACCGCTTGCTCTGAACGATGCGCAAGCTCCGCGCACGGACGCATTTGTGGACGATGCGCGGTACCTTCCGCATATCCCGCGGCTCCCGAACAGAAACGCCCACCATCCTCGCGGAAATCGAAGAGGCTGGAAAAGTGGGGAAGGCAGAGTGCGTTCCCTATCCGCACTATGGCGAGAGCAACGACAGCGTCGTGGCGGAAATCGAGACGGTGCGCTCGGCCATCGAAAGCGGTATGTCACGCGCGGATCTGCAAAACGCCCTACCAGCCGGTGCGGCGCGTAACGCGCTCGATTGCGCGCTTTGGGACCTGGAAGCCAAGCTGAGCGGTAAGCGCGTTTGGGAGTTGGCTGGAATAGACCAACCACCGCCGGTTGTCAGCGCCATGACTCTCAGCCTGGACACACCGGAGAATATGGCCGAAGCAGCGCGCGCGTCGGCGCATCTTCCGTTGCTCAAGCTCAAAGTAACCGGCGAGGGCGATTTGGAGCGGGTGACCGCAGTCCGTGGCGGAGCACCCAATTCGCGTCTAATCGTGGATGCCAATGAAGGTTGGCGGCCGGAAATGCTCGACAGACTGTTACCTGCTCTCGCCAAACTTGGTGTGGAAATGGTGGAGCAACCGTTGCCGGCGGACAGCGACGAGGCTCTCCTCGGGCGTGAGTTTGCCATACCGATCTGCGCCGACGAATCTTGCCATACACGCGCCGACCTAGACCGCTTGCAGGGGCGCTACCCCATGATCAATGTGAAGCTGGACAAAAGCGGAGGACTCAGCGAAGCGTTGGCTCTGGTGCGTGAGGCGCGGGCGCGCGGCTTTCGGGTCATGGTGGGTTGCATGGTGGGGTCGTCGCTCGCCATGGCGCCGGCCGTGTTGCTCACCCCGTTCGCCGAATATGTCGACCTCGACGGGCCGCTCCTGTTGGCCAACGATTGTCAGCCCGGACTGCGTTACGACGGCATGACCGTGCACCCGCCGGAAGCCAGCCTATGGGGCTGATTGACCGTTATCCTGCTTTGCAGCATAATTTTTTGCAGTTGCGAAATGGCAAGCGGATCATGCAATGACGGATTTCCATAGACAGACCTACGACGAATGGCGCGCGCTTGCAGCGAAAGAGCTGAAAAGCCGTGATGCAGACTCGCTGATTTGGAAAACTCCGGAAGGCATAGACGTCAAAGCTCTCTATACGGCGGCCGACCTCGAGCACATGGAGTGCGAGGCCGATCTGCCGGGGTTCGCGCCTTTTACCCGGGGCGTACGTGCCACCATGTTCGCCAACAAGCCGTGGACGATCCGCCAATATGCCGGCTTCGCCACCGCCGAGGAATCGAACGCGTTCTACAAACGCAATCTTGCCGGCGGACAGAAGGGGCTCTCGGTCGCCTTCGATCTCGCGACTCATCGGGGGTATGACAGCGATCATCCGCGGGTGCGCGGCGATGTCGGCAAGGCGGGCGTCGCGATCGACAGCGTCGAGGATATGAAAACTCTTTTCGACGGCATCCCGCTAGGCGAAGTCAGCGTATCGATGACGATGAATGGCGCGGTGCTGCCCGTGTTGGCGGCCTTTATCGTTGCCGCGGAGGAACAGGGCGTGTCCCAGGGCAAGCTCTCCGGCACCATTCAGAACGATATCCTCAAGGAATTCATGGTGCGCAACACCTACATTTATCCGCCCGAGCCCTCGATGCGCATCGTCGCCGATATTGTCGCCTATTCGGCCAAGCAGATGCCGCGCTTTAACTCCATCTCGATTTCCGGTTATCACATGCAGGAAGCTGGCTCCACACTGGTGCAAGAACTGGCATTCACGCTTGCCGACGGGCTGGAATATGTGCGCGCCGCCTCCTCTCGCGGGCTGCGGGTAGATGATTTTGCGCCGCGTCTCTCTTTCTTTTTCTGCGTCGGCATGAATTTTTTCATGGAGATCGCCAAGCTTCGCGCGGCGCGCCTTTTATGGGCGCGAATCATGGCACAGTTCGAGCCGAAGGATCCGCGCTCACTGATGTTGCGCATGCATGTTCAAACGTCTGGTGTGTCGCTCACCGCGCAGGACCCCTACAACAATGTCGTGCGCACCGCCTACGAGGCCATGGCGGCTGTGCTCGGCGGCACGCAATCGCTGCACACCAATTCGCTCGATGAAGCGGTCGCATTGCCAACCGATTTTTCAGCCCGTATCGCCCGCAACACACAGTTGATTCTGGCTGAAGAAACCGGTGTGCCAAATGTTATCGATCCCTTGGGCGGTTCCTACTATGTCGAATCACTGACCCATTCGATCGCCGCTGAAGCGTGGAAGCTGATCGAGCAGGTTGAGGAATTGGGCGGCATGACCAAGGCGGTCAGCGCCGGGATGCCCAAGCTGCATATCGAAGAATCTGCCACGCGGCGGCAGGCGCGCATCGACCGCGGCGAAGAAACCATCGTCGGTGTCAACAAATATCTAAATGACAGCACCGACATGCCCGAATTGCTGGATGTCGATAATAGCGCAGTCCGCGAAGCGCAGATCGCTCGCCTGGCCAAAATCCGCTCTGAGCGCGACGAGAACGCGTGGCGTGCGGCGATAGATGCTCTCAAGACTGGGGCTCAGGGCGATTCCAACCTGCTCGCCCTTTCGATCGTCGCTATGCGCGCACGCGCCACGGTGGGCGAGGTTTCCGACGCGCTTGAAGAGCATTTTACCCGCCACCGCGCGGCGCCGTTGAGCGTATCGGGGGTCTATGCATCTGCCTATGCGAATGACGAGGAATTTACCCGCATTCGATCAGATGTTGCCGCCTTCGCTCGACTTGAAGGCCGCCGGCCGCGGCTCTTAGTGGTCAAGCTTGGCCAGGACGGACATGACCGCGGCGCAAAAGTCATCGCCACCGCGTTCGCCGACATTGGCTTCGACGTCGACATTGGCGCTCTTTTCCAGACGCCACAGGAAGCCGCCCGCGAAGCGGTGGAGAACGATGTGCATGTCGTGGGTATCTCCAGTCTTGCGGCCGGCCACAAGACTCTGGTGCCGGAACTGCTGTCAGAATTGAAGGCTCAGGGCGCGGGCAACATATTGGTCATCTGCGGCGGCGTCATTCCGCCCAATGACCATGAATTTCTCATCGAGGCGGGGGTCGCCGCCATTTACGGCCCCGGAACTAACATTCCCAAGGCGGCCGCCGAAATCATGGCCTTGATCGAAGGCCAGTAACTCAGCGACTGGCTGGTATTTCGGCGCTTCGCCGACTACTTCATGAAATGCCGCCCGCCGTCGTGAGGGAGAAATCATTTTGAGCCTGACGCAGGCCCCGGTCTACACATTTGGAGAAAGGGTGGCCGACAATATCGGTCATGCCCTCGGTATTTCAGCCAGCGCCGCCGGATTGGTCATGTTGGTCATTGTCGCCAGCCGCTATGCCGGGGCGCTGCCGGTGACCAGTTTTGCGCTTTACGGCGGCACACTGGTCCTCGTTTTTACCGCGTCGGCGCTCTACCACATGGTCCGCCGCGGTGCGCTCAAGAATGTGCTGCGAGTCTTGGATCATTCGGCGATTTATTTGTTGATTGCCGGCACATACACGCCTGTGGCGTTGAACAGCATTCAAGGCGTCTTTGGGTGGAGCCTGTTTGGGACGGTTTGGGGGCTGGCGCTAACCGGGGTAGCGCTCAAGTTGATCTATCCTGGGCGCTTGGAGAGACTGTCTATCTTTCTCTATTTTGCCACCGGTTGGGCAGGCCTCGCCGCAATCGAACCGCTACTCGCAAATCTGCATTGGGCGGCCCTCGCCCTGCTTGGCATCGGAGGTTTCTTTTATAGCGCTGGCGTAGGATTCCATCTCTGGACGCGATTGCGCTATCACAACGCGATTTGGCACGCATTCGTGTTGGTTGGAGCGGTGTGCCATTATTTTTCAGTAATCTTTTTCGTGCGGCCGAACCTGTGACATCATCACTTTTCGTAGCCCGCGATTGCGAATCACCAAAATAATCCATACTTAACATTCGGATCGTTCGGTCCGACGTCTAAGCAACGCCTGGAAATCCATGGTCGAAATGCCCCGCCAAGCCCGAGAGACGCCGCCTCCGGCTTCGCGCTCGCACATGCACACGATCCGCACGCTGCTGCCATATTTGTGGCAGCCTTCCTTCGAGATGCGTGGGCGTGTCGTGGTTGCCATCCTTCTTTTGGTTTTGGCCAAAGTCGCCAACGTCTATGTGCCGATTCTTTACAAGCAGGCGATAGATGTTTTGGGGGCCGACCAGGCATTTTTAATTGTCGTACCGGTCGCCATCTTGATCGCTTATGGCATCTTGCGCATCGCCACGGTGGCATTCGGCGAATTGCGCGATGCCGTATTTGCGAAGGTCGCCGAGCGCGCCATCCGTACGGTATCACTGCGTGTTTTTGAGCATCTGCACCGATTGTCGTTGAGCTTTCACCTGGAACGGCGCACCGGCGGGTTGTCGCGCGCCATTGAACGCGGTGTGAAGGGCATAGAGTTTCTGCTCACCTTCATGCTTTTCAATATTCTGCCGACCCTCGTTGAGGTCGTCATGGTGTGCGGCATTTTATGGTGGTTCTACGGTGTGGAATACGCCGCCATCACCTTCGTCACCATTTCGGCATTTATCGCATTTACGCTGACGGTGACGGAATGGCGGCTCAAATATCGCCGCCGCATGAACCAGCAGGATTCCGAAGCCCACACTAAGGCGATTGATAGCCTGCTTAATTACGAGACCGTGAAATATTTCGGCAACGAAGCGCACGAAGCGCGGCGTTTCGACGAATCACGCCAGCGCTACGAAGAAGCGGCGGTGCAGAGCAAGACCAGCCTGTCGATATTGAATATCGGTCAGGGTGCGATCATCGCCATCGGCCTCACCGGCATAACCATCAAGGCGGGCTACGAAGTCGCCGCCGGTACAATGACCATCGGCGATTTTGTTCTCGTCAATACTTACTTGATCCAACTCTATATTCCGCTCAATTTTCTCGGTTTCGTTTACCGCGAGATCAAGCAATCGCTCACCGACATGGAGGCCATGTTCGAGCTTACGGATATCTATCCCGCGATCGAGGACAAGCCAGGAGCAAAGCCACTCGACCTTCGCGACGGAGAAATCAAATTTGAGAATGTGCGCTTTAGCTACGATGCGCGGCGCAACATCCTCGACAATGTTTCGTTCGATGTGCCGGCCGGGCAGACGGTTGCCATCGTTGGCGCCAGCGGTGCCGGCAAATCCACCATCTCGCGCATCCTCTTCCGCTTTTACGATATCGAAAGCGGCAGCGTGCGCATCGACGGGCAAGACATAAGTGAGGTGCAGCAGCAGTCTCTGCGCGCCGCCATCGGCATCGTCCCGCAAGACACGGTGATGTTCAATGACAGTATTTTTTACAATATCGCCTATGGCGATCCGAGCGCGAGCCGTGCCGAAGTCGAAGAAGCCGCGCGTCTCGCGCATATTCATGAATTCATCGGTGCCTTGCCGGACGGCTACGAGACACAGGTAGGCGAGCGCGGCCTCAAGCTCTCCGGCGGCGAGAAGCAGCGTGTCGCCATTGCCCGCACGATCCTTAAAAACCCGCGCATCATGCTGTTCGATGAGGCGACTTCGGCGCTCGATTCCGGGACCGAAAAGGAAATTCAGGCTAATCTCAAAGAAGTCAGTCGTGACCGCTCAACCCTGGTGATCGCTCACCGCCTGTCGACGATCGTCGATTCCGATCAAATTCTAGTACTCGACGGCGGGCGCATCGTAGAGCGTGGCCGCCATGCGGAATTGCTGGCGAGCGACGGCAAATATGCCGACATGTGGCATCGCCAGCAGGAAACCGCGGAACTGCAAAAGGAACTGGCCGAGCGCCTGGCTTTGGAGAAGCAAGAGCTGGAAGGGGAGGACGCGCCGCTGCCCGAAGGCACCGGAAACGGATAGAGGCCGCCGCTTCAATAATTTTCAGCCAGTTCCGCCGCCGCTTTTTCCGTCGCTTCGTCTGCTGGGTAAAAGCTTTCGATGCGGAGTTCCTGCAATGTGATGTCCTGCGGCGTGCCGAAGGTGGTGAACGTTGTGACCCAAGAGAGCCGCCGTCCGCCGGCATTAAACGTGACGTTGAGGAAAGGCGCGTTGGGTGGCGCCATGATCGGATCGCGCCAATCCTCGGGTACCCCCGGATAAGCCAGCACTTCATCAAACAGGCGCGCCGCAATTTCGTCTCCGGGTTCCGCTTCCCGGCGCGCCCTCATCACTACATCACGCGCCACCGCCTCCCAATTCTCGATATAGGGTTTTAGCATGTCGGGATGGAGCATCAGGCGCAGCAGGTTGGCCGGGCCGTCGATCGCTGGCAGGTCCAACAGCCGGGTTAGATTGGCCGCACCCATATTGGCCATCACCAGATCCCAATGGCGGTTGAAGACGAGGGCAGGGTAGGGGTCGTGACTCTCCAGCATCATTTCGAGAACGCGCCGCGCCGGAGCGAGATCGGCATCTTCGAGACCGCGCTCACGGTAATGCGCCGCGTAGCCCGCGGCGTTGAGCAACATATTGCTCTCCCGCAGCGGTAATTCGAGCGCTTCCGCCAAGCGCAGCACCATCGGCCGGCTCGGCTGCGCGCGCCCTAATTCAATAAAACTCACATGACGCGCCGAGACACCGGCTTCGAGCGCCAGCGTAAGTTGGCTCATGCCGTGCAGGCCGCGCGCCTGTTTGAGTGCCCCTCCGAAGGGTGTGTGTGAAGCCAACGCCGCTCTCGCCATTCCTGCTTCCTCTCAGTCGGACGGTGTTCATACTAACGTGTCGATTTCCGCTCGGACATTACCTCGGAGGTAATTGCAGGGAATCGCCGGAGACACCAATTTCCTCTCAACACACTCAACGACTGAATTGTGGAGGAAAGAATGACCGCACCGACCGAGACCAAGGAAAGATTTCTTCGTCTGGCTTTGACAGAGAATTTTCTATTTTCAGCCGCGTCCGGACTCGCCCTGTTGGTGGCGCCCGGCGTTATCGCGGATTTTTTGGGCGAGGCGGTGCCGCAGTGGTTGATGCTGGTGCTGGGCGCCGGTTTGTTGCTTTTTTCCGCTGGTCTGTTGCGCCAAATCCTGCGCCGGCCGTTGAAACGGGGCGAAGCGATTCTGACCATCCTCATGGACGACGTCTGGGTGATTGCTAGTATTCTGCTACTGGCGCTGGCGCCGCACTGGTTCTCCGCCGCCGGGCTATGGCTGATCGGCGCAGTGGCATTTGCCGTTGCGGCACTTGCCGTGGCGCAGTGGCTCGGTCTCAGGCGTCTAGACGTCGACGCCCTTCCCGGCTCTTTGCGGGCGCCTCCTCGATAAATGGCAAGCCAGCATCATGGCCGCGGGAAACCCTAATCTGCGCCGCCGCGATGCAGCTTGAGAGCGGCGTAGACGGCATCGTTGGCCGGCGTCGGGACGGCGAGTTCGCGCCCGAGGCGCGAGACTTCGCCGGAGAGCCAATCCACTTCCAGGCGCTTGCCGCGCTCCAAATCGTCGAGCGTCGACGCCTTCATGTCGGGCGGCAGGTTCTCAGCAAAGGCGAGACGGTCGAGCGCGTAATCGTCGGCAAGGGCCACGCCGCGAGCGCGCCCGACTGCGGCTGTTTCCGCCATCAAGTTCAACAACAGGAGACGGCAATCTGAATCTGCGACAATGGCGCCGATCCCACTGCGGGTCACCGCTGTGGCGCCGCTTAAGCCGACCAGGAATACAAACTTCTGCCATTGCGTCAGCTCGATGTCGGCCGATATTTCGGCTTCGATGCCCGCCTGTTGGCAAACATTTAGGAAATTACGGAGGCGTGCAGTTTCGCCACCGTTTGAATCGCCGAACTGCAAGCGTGCAAAATTCCCGTGATGGCGGATGACGCCGGGACGTTCGATGAACGCTGAAATATAGGCAACACCGCCAACTACAGACCGGCCGCCCAAGGCCGGCGTCAGGCGCGCGACGCCATCGATGCCGTTTTGCAGCATGATGACGGTGGTGTTGCGGCCCAGCAGCGCTTTGCAGGCGTTGGCCGCTGCTTCGGTGTCCCACAGTTTGACCGCGAACAGCACGACATCCGCGGCACCGATGGCAGCGGGGTCGTCCGAAACCCGCGCATCTTCAATATGAAGATCGCCGAGCGCACTTTCGAGGTGAAGGCCGGTATTCTGGATGGCTGCAAGATGTGCACCACGGGCGATGAAGTGTACCTCCAAGCCGGCCGCCGCGAGGCGAGCGCCGAAATAGCCGCCGACGCCGCCCGCTGCCATAACCGCAATTTTCACACTTGGCCTACCCGCTCCATGAGCGAACTGGACCGGTGTCGAGATCGGCAAAATTGCTGCCGCTATAAATCCCGGTGCCGCTCATATTGAATTCTGTCACCGTTTGCCAAACGCTGTGACCACAGGTGCCCTGCGGGCTAAAATATGCTGCCGGATGGGGCGCAATTGGACAGGCATTTTTCTTCTCACGGCGCGCAGCATATCGCAAGAATTCGGGAAACTCACGTTTCGTCGGCCTCTTCAAACCTGCCCATCAGATGCGGTTGCCGCCGATGGGCCGGAGCGATAGGGTGAGGCCAAATCCGGGCGCGGCGGAAGGGTGTCTTTGCTCGGGCACATGAATTTTAGAATATGGAGAAATTCAAAAATGGCTACTGCTTCAGCTGAAATCGTTTCCGGTGTATTCCTTCAGGATGGCAGGCTGCTTCGCCAGCAATGCTATATCGACGGCGCCTGGGCCGATGCTGACAACGGCAAAACCATCGATGTAACTAACCCGGCGGACAATGATGTGATCGGCACCGTTCCTGCCATGGGCGGCGCCGAGACCCGGCGTGCGATTGAGGCGGCGAACCGCGCCTATCCGGCATGGCGCGCGAAGACGGCCAAGGAACGCTCCAAGATTCTGCGCAAATGGTTCGATCTGATGATGGAGAATCAGGAGGACCTGGCAGTCATTATGACCGCTGAGCAGGGCAAGCCGTTGAACGAATCGCGCGGCGAAATCGGCTATGGCGCCTCGTTTGTTGAATGGTTTGCTGAAGAGGGAAAGCGCGCTTATGGCGACGTGATTCCGCAGCCGACGAGCGACCGGCGCATCGTCGTAATCAAGGAGCCGATCGGCGTTGTCGGCCTGATCACACCGTGGAATTTCCCCAACGCGATGATCACGCGCAAGGCCGGCCCGGCGCTGGCAGCGGGCTGCACTGTGGTTGCGCGCCCCGCCACTTCGACGCCCTATTCAGCATTGGCGCTCTGCGAGCTGGCTGAGCGCGCCGGCATTCCGCCGGGTGTGCTCAATATCCTCACTGGCCCGTCGCGCGAGATGGGCGCGGAAATAACCTCCAACCCGATTGTACGCAAGCTCTCCTTCACAGGCTCCACCGAGGTCGGAAAGATTTTGATCGCGCAATGCGCGGCCACGGTAAAGAAGGTTTCCATGGAACTTGGCGGCAACGCGCCTTTTATCGTTTTCGACGATGCTGATATGGACGCGGCGATCGAAGGAGCGATGGCCTCGAAATACCGCAATACCGGACAAACCTGCGTCTGCGCCAATCGCTTTTTGGTTCAGGATGGGGTGTATGATGAGTTTGCGGAAAAGCTCGCTGCGGCAAGCGACAAGATGCGCGTCGGCCCAGGTCTCAAGGGCGAGACAGAGCAGGGACCGTTGATCGATATGGCGGCAGTCGAGAAAATCGAGGAACATATTCAGGATGCGCTCGACAAGGGCGCGAGGATAGTTACCGGCGGCAAGCGTCATGAATTGGGTGGCAGTTTTTTCCAACCGACCGTGATTGCCAACGTCAACACGCAGATGAAGGTCGCCCGCGAAGAGACATTCGGCCCTCTGGCGCCGCTGTTTCGGTTCCATACTGATGAAGAGGCCGTGCAGCTCGCCAACGATACGGAGTTCGGCCTTGCCGCCTATTTCTACAGCCGCGATATCGGTCGCATCTGGCGCGTCGCCGAGCAGCTTGAATATGGCATTGTCGGTATCAATGCCGGCATCATCTCAACCGAGGTTGCGCCATTTGGCGGCATGAAGGAATCCGGCATCGGGCGAGAGGGCTCGCATTACGGCCTGGACGAGTTCATGGAGGTCAAATATCTCTGTATGGGCGGAATCGGCACGTAGGCGTCCCATGGCTGATTTTGATCTGTTTGTAATCGGCGGCGGTTCGGGCGGCGTCGCCTGCGCGCGCCGCGCCGCCAGCTACGGTGCGCGTGTCGCCTTGGTGGAAGAAAGCCGCATGGGCGGTACCTGCGTCCATCGCGGATGTATTCCGAAAAAATTTCTCGTCTACGCTTCGCACTTCAAACATGATTTCGAGGATGCGGCTGGCTACGGCTGGAGCGTTGGCGAAAGTCGATTTGATTGGCCCGCCATGGTTGCGGCTAAGAATTCAGAATTGGCGCGGCTCGAAGGGATCTACCGCGGTTTGCTGAAGGATTCCGGCGTCACCACCATCGACGGCCGAGGCGTGTTGCTCGATGCCAACACCGTGGCCATCGGGGGCAAACAATATAGCGCCGATACCATTCTGATTGCCACCGGCGGCTGGCCCTCTCTGCCAGAACTGCCCGGTATCGAATTGGCCATCACATCGAACGAGGCGTTCGATTTACCGCAGTTGCCCAAACGCATCGTCATTGTCGGCGGTGGGTATATCGCTTCCGAGTTCGCCTGCATCTTCAATGGCCTGGGCGCCGAGACGGTACAACTCTACCGCTCCGACATGATCCTACGCGGCTTCGATATGGATGTCCGAGAAGTGTGCTGCGATGAGATGCGGAAATCCGGCATCGATGTGCGCCTGAACGAAAACCCAGGCAAGCTCGAGAAAACGGCGGCCGGTATCGCCCTCACCACCAGCCAGGACAATGTTCTGGAAGCCGATCAGATCATGTATGCCACCGGCCGCGTGCCGAACACGGCGGGCATCGGCTTGCAAGAAGTCGGGGTAGAGGTCAATCACAAGGGCGCGGTAACCGTCGATTCCGGTTCGAAGACCAATGTGCCTAACATCTATGCGGTTGGCGATTGTACAGACCGTGTAAATTTGACTCCGGTCGCCATTCACGAAGGCCGCTGCCTCGCCGAAACGCTGTACAATAACAATCCGCAGATTCCCGACCACCGCAATATTCCGACCGCCGTGTTCACCCAGCCCGAAATCGGCACGGTGGGCATGAGCGAAGAGGATGCCCGCACCCATTGCGCCGCTGTCGATATTTACAAAACCCGATTCCGTCCCCTCAAGCACACGCTGACCGGCCGCGATGAAACCGTGTTTATGAAATTGGTGGTGGACCGTGCAAACGACCGCGTCGTCGGCTGTCACATGATTGGCACGGGTGCCGGGGAGTTATCTCAGCTTCTCGGCGTTGCCATCAAGGCCGGCGCCACCAAAGCTCATTTCGATGAGACGGTGGCCGTGCATCCCACCTCGGCGGAAGAATTCGTCACCATGTACACACCGACGACGGCGTAGATCTGCTACGCCGCGGCCCGCAGCGAAAACGAAAATGTCATTTATTTGTAATGAATTATTAGCTAAACCTGCGATAAAGGCGTATAGGCAGCGCCTAAATTATCGTCCGATGCCCAAGGAGGCATGACATGGCTCGAAATTGGAGCCCCGAGGGTTGGCGCCAGCTACCGATTCTCCAGCAACCGAATTGGCCCGATGCCAAACATTTGGAACGGACCGAAGCGCGTCTGAAGGTCTCCCCGCCGCTGGTTTTTGCGGGTGAGGCGCGCAATCTCCGTGCCAAATTGGCTGAGGCGTGCGAAGGCCGGGCTTTTCTCCTGCAAGGTGGCGATTGCGCCGAAAGCTTCGCCGAATTTCACGCGGATAATATTCGCGATACATTCCGTGTTCTGTTGCAGATGGCCGTGGTCTTAACTTTTGGCGCCAAATGTCCGGTTGTGAAGGTGGGCAGGCTCGCAGGCCAATTCGCAAAACCGCGCTCCGCCGATACGGAGACGATCGACGGCGTGACACTCGCCGCTTATCGCGGCGATATGATCAACGGCATGGAGTTTGAAGGCGCCACGCGGGCGCCCGATCCCGATCGGTTAATGCAGGCGTACAGCCAATCTGCCGCCACGCTCAATTTGCTGCGTGCCTTTGCACAAGGCGGCTATGCCGATCTGCATGAGGTACAGCGCTGGAATTTAGGCTTCGTGGCGCAGAGTCCGCTCGGCGAGCGCTACAAGGATTTGGCCAACCGCCTGACTGAGAGCCTGGACTTCATGGCAGCTTGCGGATTGACGTCGAAGACAACACCGCAAATTCGCGAGACCGAATTCTACACCTCGCACGAGGCCCTCATTCTGGGTTACGAACAGGCGTTGACCCGGGTCGATTCAACCTCCGGCGATTGGTATGCCTGCTCGGCGCATATGTTGTGGATCGGTGATCGCACTCGTCAACCAGATGGTGCGCATGTCGAATTTCTACGTGGCGTGCGCAATCCGATCGGTCTTAAAGCTGGGCCATCGCTGGAGCCCGACGATCTCATCCGTCTCATGGATGTGCTCAATCCGAATAATGAGCCCGGCCGTCTCACGATTATTGCGCGCATGGGAGCGGACAAAGTCGAAAATGCCCTACCGCGGCTGATCCGCGCGGTTGAAAGCGAAGGTCGCAAGGTGCTGTGGGCCTGCGACCCGATGCACGGCAACACGATCAAATCCTCAAATGGGTACAAGACGCGAGTGTTCGACAATATCCTCTCTGAGGTGAGTGGTTTTTTTGCCGCCCACAGGGCCGAGGGCACCCATCCCGGCGGCGTTCATTTTGAAATGACCGGCCAGGACGTCACTGAATGCCTGGGCGGTGCGCAGGAAATAACGGAAGAGCTCCTTTCTGATCGCTATCATACCCATTGCGATCCCCGCTTGAACGCGTCGCAGGCTCTGGAATTGGCATTTTTGATTGCCGAGCGCCTGCAGGCTGAGCGGGGCGTTGAAGCCCGCTATATGCAGGCGTCTTAAATAAAGTATCGCTTCGGCTACCAGGCAACCGCAAGGTGCATCATGGCGAGTTCCCCCTCCCAAGCGGATATTACCCGGCAAACGGACCGTTATTTCGTGAAAACTCGCGAAGCGGTTGGCCGTTTCGGAGATATCAATGTCACTTACGCCATATTCATGCGCCGTCCGGTGTGTTACGCGCCGCGCCTAATCACCGACTGGCTGCATTCCGTCGCCACCGAACGCGACACGAAATTTAATATTGAGAGCCGTTTCAAGGAAGGCGATTGGGTCGGTGCTGGAGAGCCGCTGTTGTTCATCAGCGGGCCGCTCTATCATTTGGTCGATTTGGAAACCTTGTATCTGCAGCGCCTGGGCGCTGTCTGCGTCGCCGCCTATAACGCCTACTCTATGTGCGTGACGCTGCCCGACGTGGGCTTCATGGCGATGGACGCTCGCCATTGCGCCGGCCAGGACATGGCGGAGATGATGGCCTATGCGGCATCTGTCGGGTCCGAGAGCGCCAAGCGGGATAGCGATGCAGTCGGTTTCATCGGCAATTCGAACGATGCCACGGCGCATTATTTTGGCAATCCCGGAGGCTTTGGGACGATGCCGCACGCCTTCATTGGCTATGCCGGGTCGACCTTGCGCGCGGCGGAAATGTACCGTGAGGTATTTCCCGATGAGGGCTTGACGGTGCTGATCGATTACTTTGGCCAGGAAATTACTGATGCGCTTGAAGTGTGCAGAGCCTTTCCGGAACTCGCGGCGGCAGGTGAACTTCGCCTGCGTCTCGATACCCATGGCGGCCGTTATGTCGAGGGCCTTGATATGGCCGCCAGCTACGCTGTTTTGGAAAAGCACAAACCAAGAGCAGTGCGACAATACCGCAGCGAAACGGAACTCAAGTGGCTCGTGGGCACCGGTGTGAGTGCCGCCGCCATATTCCATCTGCGCGACAGCCTGGATGCAACCGGTTTCGACAAAGTTCAAATCATAGCCAGCTCAGGCTTCGGTCCCGAAAAGTGTAAGGTTATGGCCAGCGCCGGCGCGCCTATTGACGTGATCGGCACAGGCTCATTCCTTCCCGACGCCTGGGCAGAGACATACGCTACCGCAGATATCGTCGCCTACGATGGAAAAATCAGAGTAAAGACTGGGCGCGAATTTCTGCTGCGGAACGGCTTTGCCGAAGCCAGTGCCAAGAAAAACGCTTGAGCCCGACGCCGCATAGCAATTCCCAGCTTTTTATGTCCAACACTCTCTCAATCGCGCTTTGCCAGACCAACCCGACGGTTGGCGATATTGCTGGAAACTGCGCCTTGATCCGTGCCAAGCGCGCCGAAGCCGCCGCTGCCGGAGCCGACCTGGTGGTTTTTAGCGAACTCATCGTGACCGGTTATCCGCCGGAAGACCTCATTCTAAAGCCGATGTTCCAGGCGGCGGCCGAGGCGGCGGTAAAGGAGCTTGCTGCGGAGACCGCGGATGGCGGCCCAGCGATCTTGCTGGGCGCGCCCTGGCGCGATGCGGACAAGCTTTATAACGCAGCGCTGCTACTGGACGGCGGAGAGGTCGCGGCGCGGCGCTACAAATATGCGTTGCCCAATTATGGCGTCTTCGACGAAGTCCGGGTGTTTGCTCAGGGGCCGCTGCCCGGCCCCATCGCCTTTCGGAATATCCGTCTTGGCGTGATGATCTGCGAAGATATGTGGGTCGAAGAAGTATCGGAGTGCCTGATGGAATCGGGCGCTGAAATCTTGTTGGCGATAAATGGCTCGCCCTTTGAGCGCGACAAGACCGATGTGCGGCTCAACTGCGCTGTCGCGCGTGTTCTGGAAACCGGCTTGCCGCTCATATATCTGAATCAAGTTGGCGGCCAGGACGAGTTGGTATTCGACGGCGGGTCATTTGTCCTTGGCGCCGACCGTTCGCTGCGCGCTCAGGCGGCGATGTTCGTTGACGACATGCTGGTGACGCGTTGGTCGGAGAACGCTGACGGCGTTTGGTGTTGTGGGACCGTCGCGCACAGCCCGCAATTGGAAGGGCTGGAGGCGCTTTACCAGGCCATGGTTTTGGGTCTCCGCGACTATGTCGACAAAAACGGCTTTCCCGGCGTGCTGATCGGGCTCTCCGGAGGTATCGATTCAGCATTGTCCGCCGCCGTCGCGGTCGACGCGTTGGGCCCCGAGCGAGTGCATTGTGTGCGCATGCCGTCGCGATATACCTCGCAAACTTCGCTCGACGATGCTGGCGACTGTGCCGAGATGCTCGGCCTGGTATGCGAAACGATCGCCATTGAGCTGGCAGTTGGCGCGTTCGACGTCATGATGGCCGTAGCCTTCGCCGGGCGCGCGGCGGACGCGACGGAGGAAAATATCCAGGCACGAGTCCGCGGCATAATTCTCATGGCGTTGAGCAACAAGCTCGGCCACATGGTTCTTACAACCGGCAATAAATCTGAAATGTCGGTGGGTTATGCCACTCTTTACGGGGACATGTGCGGCGGGTATTCGGTGCTAAAAGATGTTTATAAAACCGTGGTTTTCGACCTTTCGCACTGGCGCAATCAAAATTGGGCGCCACAATTCAAGGGTCCAGAGCGGCGGGTGATTCCTGAGAATATAATCCTCAAGCCACCCTCCGCCGAGCTTCGGCCCGATCAAACCGACCAGGATTCACTCCCGCCGTATGATGTCCTGGACGACATTCTGGAATGTCTGATTGAGAGAGAAATGCCAGTGCCCGAGATCGTCGCGCGTGGCCATGACGAGGCGTTGGTGACACGCATCTGGCGCATGCTTGATGTGGCCGAGTATAAGCGCCGCCAGGCGCCACCGGGCGTCAAACTTACCGGCCGCGCTCTGGGCAAAGACCGGCGCTATCCGATTACCAACCGCTTTCGCGACACGTCCTGATCTAGTATTGGCACGCAGCTGACACTTCAGCGCCGCCTAGCAATGAGTGTGCGCGGGCGTGGACCCGAATCGCGGAATCTGATAGGCGTTACCCGCAATGCACGGCGAGACAGCACAACGATAAGAAGCAGCGGAGCAACGGGTGGCGCTTTCTCTACATAATACGCAGACGCGAAAGAAAAAACTGTTCGAACCGCTCGATGCGTCGCGCGTTAGTATGTACGTCTGCGGGCCGACTGTTTATGACCTGGCGCATATTGGCAATGCCCGCCCGATCGTCGTCTTCGATGTGTTGTATCGACTGTTGCGCAATATATATGGCCAGGAAAGCGTCATCTATGTGCGCAACATCACTGACGTGGATGACAAGATCAACGCCGCGGCGCAAGCGTCTGGCGAGCCGATTTCGGCCATCACCGCGCGCACGACAAAAGCGTTTCACGACGATATCGCCGAGCTAAACGCGCTGCCGCCAGATGTCGAGCCGCGCGCCACCGATCATATTCCCGAGATGATCGAAATGATCAAAACCCTAATCGCGTCGAATCACGCCTATGCCGCGGAAGGGCATGTTCTCTTTCATGTGCCGTCCGACCAAGGTTACGGCAAGCTATCCAACCGCGAGCGCGAGGAAATGTTGGCCGGCGCGCGGGTGGAAGTCGCGCCCTACAAGCGCGATCCGGCGGATTTCGTTCTGTGGAAGCCAAGCGATGAAGCGCTTCCCGGCTGGGACAGCCCATGGGGGCGGGGGCGCCCGGGCTGGCATATCGAATGCTCTGCCATGAGCCGCAAACATCTTGGCGTCACCTTGGATATTCACGGCGGCGGCGCTGATTTGATTTTCCCTCATCACGAAAACGAGGTCGCCCAAAGCGAATGTTCCTGTCCCGGCCATCCGTTTGTGCGCACTTGGGTGCATAACGGCTTTCTTTCCGTGAACGGCGAGAAGATGTCCAAATCGCTCGGTAATTTCATCACCATCCGCCAAGCGCTTGAAGGCGCGCCGGGTGAGGTCCTGCGCCTGATGTTACTCAGCACGCATTATCGCCATCCGCTCGACTGGACAGAGGAAGGGGTGCAGCAAGCACGTACCCGCCTTGACCGTCTCTACCGCGTCTTGCAAAACGTAAATGCAAGTGGCGGTGCAGAAGCGGATCTGAATGTCGCTGTTTCCGAGGATGCAGGGTTTATCGCCGCGCTACATGACGATCTCAATACGCCGCTGGCGCTCAGCGAATTGGAACGGCAGACCGATGAATTGTCGAAACTGGATGGATCAGAGGCCCGCCGGAAACGCCGCGCTGTTATGGCCGGTGCGGGCATTCTCGGAATTTTACAGCAAGACCCCGAGACTTGGTTCAAGGGCGGAGAAACGGCAAGCGATGTCGGCCATATTGAGGAGCAAATCGCGCTTCGCTTGGCGGCCCGTGGGGCCAGAGACTTCGATACGGCGGATAAAATCCGTGATGCCTTGGTTGCTACCGGCATCGTTCTGGAAGACAGACCGGACGGCACGACCAATTGGCGGCGGGTCGGCTAGGGCGGCGGATGGTAGGTAAGCGCATATATCTTTACGACAGCAGCCTGAGAAGCGGCGCGCTGCCTGAAGGCGCCGAGTTTTCTAGCGCCGATAGGCTGGCGATTGCCGAGGCACTGGACGGATTGGGCATCGACTACGTCGAAGGCGGCCCGCCAGACTCTGGCCCTGCCGACGACGCGCTGTTCGCCGCCGCGGCCAAATATCGCCAGGCTCGCCTTGCCGTGCTGTTGCCGCTGCAAACAAGTGAGGGAAGCGCAGCGAGCGATCCAGCGCTAGTGCGGGCGCGCGACGGCGGCGCACGAATCGTGTCCCTGGCGGGTGTCGCATCGGGGCCACAGGCGCGTGCCGAGCTCGGCGTCGAGCCACGTGAGCAGATCGACATGATCGCCGAGAACGTGTCCCAAGTTGTCGGTTGGGCGGATGAAACAATGTTTGTTTGCGGCCATTTTTTTGATGGCTTCAGGGTCGATCCGCATTACGCCCTCGAATGCGCGGCCACAGCCTATATTCACGGCGCCCGCTGGATCGTGCTGTGCGATAGCAACGGCGGCACATTGCCGCACGAGATATTTGCGGTCGTGGAGGAAGTCGCGAAGGCGCTGCCGAGTAGCCATATCGGCATACGTTGTCTCAACGATAGCGACAATGCGGTATCCTCGTCCCTCGCCGCCGTGCGTGCGGGGGCGCACCAGGTGCAAGGCACATTCAACGGACTCGGCGTGCGCTGCGGCAACGCCAATCTCGCTTCGCTGATTCCCAATTTGATGCTCAAATTGGGTTGTGAATCGGCGGTTACGACAGAGGCTTTGAGCCGCCTTACCGCCGTTTCGCATCAAATCGATGCCCGGCTGAACCGGCCTCCGGCATCGCGCGCGCCTTATGTCGGCGCCGACGCATTTAGTCGCAAAGACGGGCCGAGCACCGCGGATACAACGAATGCGGCGCATATCGACCCACAATCTGTCGGTAATCAGCGCCGATTGGCGGCGGAAAACCAGGCCGCCCCGGACAATATCTCTCGGCATTTGGCCGCACTTCGCATCAGCGTCAACCTGGATGATCCAAAGCTCAAAAGCCTTCTCGAAACTTTGCACGAAAATGAACAAAACGGCCTCACCTATGACGGCGCGGAGGCGAGTTTCGAATTGTTGGCGCGCAACTGCCTTGGCACCCTGCCAAATTTTTTCCGGCTCGACGGTTTCCGCGTCATCGATGAACGCAGGGTTGACGCGCTGGGCCGCCTCGTCACGCTGTCGGAAGCTTCGGTGCGCGTGCAGGTGGGGGAGAACCGCCACATGATGGTAGCGGAAGGCGCCGGGCCGGTGCATGCCCTCGATGTTGCGTTGCGTAAATCGCTCGGCGACGCTTATCCCGATCTCAGGGAGCTGCGGCTGGTGGATTACAAAGTGCGAATATTGAATTCGGAAGGCGGAACCAAAGCCCGCATCCGGGTGATGATCGATTCCTCCGACGGAATTGATATTTGGTCGACCGTGGGTGTTTCCGACAATGTCATCGATGCCTCCTATAACGCGCTCCACGACGGCATCGTCTACAAGCTGTTACGCGATGAGTTGAAGCGCCAGGCAGCATCCGGCGGCTCAGAGGCGCCAGATGGCGAAAACTAACCGGCGCCAACCGAAAACGGAGGCGGCGGAGTTCACCTCGGCCGGCGGGCCGGCGATAATTCTCGTCCGTCCGCAATTGGGCGAAAATATCGGAACCGCCGCACGAGCGATGCTGAATTGTGGCCTCATGGATCTGCGCCTCGTCGCGCCGCGCGACGGCTGGCCCAATGTCAAAGCTTTGACTGCGGCTTCAGGCGCCGATGCCGTAATTGGGCGGGTGCGTCTCTTCGAGACAGTGGCTGACGCGGTGGCGGATCTGAGTACGGTCTTTGCCAGCACCGCGCGCGGGCGAGAAATGGTCAAACCTGTGCTCACCCCGCGCCAAGCAGCTGCCAAGATGCGCCACACGTCGGTCACACGCGCCGGTATCTTATTTGGCCCAGAGCGCAGCGGGCTCAGCAATGACGATGTGGTGCCTGCCGACGCCATCATCGAAGTTCCTCTCAATCCGGCCTTTTCGTCGTTAAATCTGGCTCAAGCGGTTTTGATCATTTGCTATGAATGGTCCGCTGCCGCCCAGGAGGCGACGCCGGAGTATCTGCCAGTCGGCCACAGCCCGGCCGCCAATAAGGAAGAAATATTAAATTTCTTCAATATGTTAGAGGGGGAATTGGACTCGCGCGACTTCTATCCGACGGTGGCTATGCGTCCCAAGATGGTGAGCAATTTGCGCAATTTGTTTCAACGCCTCGAGCTGTCGCAACAGGACGTGAAGAGCCTCTTCGGTGTCGTCAAATCACTAACCCGGCCGCCGCGCAGAAAATTTTCTGGAGAAAATTGAATGTATTTCGCGCACGAGGATGCAACCTATTTGACAAGCGAAGAGGCCGGTATATAGTACCGCCACCTCGCGGGCCACTTGGCCCGCGCTAATTTTTTGCGCATACATTGCGAGTAAAATGACCAAACGAATCGAATCGAAATACAAGGTCTGCCGCCGCCTCGGGGTAAACCTTTGGGGTCGTGCCAAGAGCCCGACAAACAAGCGCGAATACGGTCCAGGCCAGCATGGCCAGCGCCGCCGCAAGCCGTCCGATTATGGTACCCAGCTTCAAGCCAAACAAAAACTGCGGTGCTATTATGGCAATATCACTGAAAAGCAATTTCAGCGTTATTACCATCAGGCCGTAAATGTGCAGGGCGACACTGGCGAAAACTTGATCGGCATTTTGGAGCGCCGTTTGGACGCCGTGGTCTACCGCATGAAATTTGTGCCCACCGTGTTTGCGGCGCGGCAGTTGGTCAGCCATGGGCATGTCAGCGTAAATGGCCAGCGAGTCACCATCGCGAGCTATCTGTTGAATGAAGGCGACGTCGTGACGATCAAAGAAAAATCGCGCGAAATGTCACTGGTACTGGCCGCTGTTGATTCGCCCGAGCGTGAAGTGCCGGAATATATCAACGTCAACCACGACCGCATGGAAGGCACATTCGTGCGCACGCCGAAACTGGCCGACGTGCCCTATCCGGCGCAAATGGAGCCCAATCTGGTGGTCGAGTATTACTCGCGCTGACCGTCTTTAATCGACGATTGGGAACAGAGGCCGCCTGAGGGCGGCCTTTTTTGTACACCAAACTGCAAGCCATCCGTTTAGGCGATTGTGCGGGGACGAGAAACCGGTAAGTATTAGTGCTTCGTCTGCCTTCGAGGGGGAAAGGGCAATGATAAAGCTCGATTATTTCGCCGTTCTTATTGCTGTCGCGGCTATCGTCGCGCTGTCGCTGTGGCCGCTGCAGAGTCACGGTGAGGGCGAGCATGAGGAGGAGCATGGCGATAATGGTGGACAAGATGAACACGAGGCCGCAGGCGGCCACGCCGTCCACTGGACCTACGCGGGAGCCGAAGGGCCAGAACATTGGGGCGACTTATCGCCCGATTTCGCCGCCTGCAAGTCGGGGCGGATGCAATCGCCGATTGACATCGCGTCGGCGGCCACCGGCCTCGCGGTCGGCGCGCCAAACCATGACTTAGCCTACCAAGATGTGCCGCTCAGCATTGTCCACAATGGCCACACCGTTCAGCTGAACTATGCACCGGGCAGCTCAATGTCGATTGAGGGCCAGAAATATGATTTGCTGCAGTTCCATTTTCATGCGCCAAGCGAGCATACAGTGGACGGCAAGGCCTTCCCGATGGAAGCGCATTTTGTGCACAAGGATAGCCATGGCGGGCTAGCGGTGATCGGCGTGATGATCGAAGAGGGCGAAACCAACGCCGCGCTGACCGATGCTTGGGCGCACCTTCCTGTCCACGAAACCGCGGAGACCGTGGTGGTGGACGTGAACGTCAATGCCAGCGCGATTTTGCCGCCGAACGGGCGCTATCACCATTATAAAGGCTCGCTCACGACGCCGCCCTGTAGCGAGGGAGTTCGCTGGTTCGTTCTTTCCCAGTCGATAACCATGAGCGCGGCTCAAATTCAGAAATTCGAAGCCGCTGCAGCGCCCAACGCTCGGCCGGTTTAGCCGCTCAATTCCCGACTGATGATCGGTCCCGGTTGATACTCAATTTCGTGTAAAAGCGCGCAGCATCTCAATGTCGAGGTCGAGCTTTTCGCCCAGCCAGAGCGGATGATCCTCATGGTCGGGCACGTCGTGACCTGTATCGGGATGCACCAATATTGTTAGGCCGCGGCGGTTGAGCATCAACCAGGGCACGAACTCAGCAAACATTTTGGGCGGGAAGGCGACTTGATACATCGCTTTGGGATGTGGGCCGACTGGTTGGTCGCGCCAGCGCCCGAGCGCGACGTCGAAACGCTCAGCTAATGCGGCGCGCACCTCGGCGGCCGCGCGTTGGGTCTTAGCGTCATAATAAATATGCGCGTGATATTCGCGAATGACTTCCGGACCGATAGGCTCAGAACAGTCCAGAGTCATTGATGCAGTTTCCCGCGATTAACCTTGACGGGGTTGCTGTTCGACGCCGTGCGTCGTCATGAACTCAGTCAATTCGCCAGATTCATACATTTCGCGCACAATATCGCAGCCACCGACGAACTCACCTTTGACGTAGAGCTGGGGAATAGTCGGCCACTCGCTAAAGCTTTTTATGCCGTCGCGCACTTCCGGATCCTCAAGCACGTCAAAGCCCTTGAACTTGACGCCCATAAGCGAGAGCACCTGCACCAGCGTTGCCGAAAATCCGCATTGCGGAAATACCGGGGTACCCTTCATGAACAGCACCACATCACTATTGTCGATCGTTTGACGGATGCGTTGGGTGACGGGGTTGTCGGTCATCGTATTCATCAATTCATTCCTTGGAAATTTTCAAGCCCGTTTTTATTTTTCACCGGGTACTTCGGTTTTTAGAGCGAGTGCATGAAGTTGATCGCCCATACGGCCCTTGAGGGCCTTATAGACCATTTGATGCTGCTGAATGCGTGATTTCCCTTTGAAACTGGAGGAGAGCACGAGTGCTGCGTAGTGATCGCCATCGCCTTTTAAATCGTCGATGCGCACTTCTGCGTCAGGGATGCTTTCCTGGATCAATCGCATGATTTCACCGGATTCCATGGCCATTATCTTATTCTCCGGAGCTCACGGGCCCGTCGGGCGCTTCCATATAATGCGGAAGCCAGTCTTCGTGGGCGCGCTGTAGTTCGTTAAGGGATATGGCACCTGTACCGCCTAGTGTCAACGTGGCACCGCCACTCAACCCTATGGAATAAATGGGTATATTTGCCCCGATGGCGTCATTGATGATGGTTTTTGCCTGTGCCGCGCCGGCGCTGACGACGTAACGCGCCTGATCCTCGCCGAAAAGCCAGGCATGGAGCGGGATTTCGGAGTCCGGGATATCTATTGTGGCGCCGATTTCACGTCCTTCTGCAAGAGCGGCGAGAGACATTTCGGCCACTGCCACCAGCAGGCCGCCATCCGAAATATCGTGGCAGGTCCTGACGCGCCCAGCTTCGATCAGCCCGCGCACAAACTCACCGTTGCGCCGCTCAACGGCAAGATCCACCGGCGGCGGCGGTCCGTCCTCGCGGCCGAGCATCTCGCGCGCATATATCGAAGCGTCAAGATGGCCTTTGGTCTCGCCGATCAACAAAATTTGTTCGCCCGACTCGGCAAATGCGATGCGTGCCATGCGGTCGATATTGGCGATCAATCCGACTCCGCCAATCGCCGGCGTCGGCAGAATGCCAACACCTTCGGTCTCGTTGTAGAAGGAGACATTGCCCGAAATAACGGGATAGTCGAGCGCTCGACAGGCTTTGGCCATGCCTTCTATGCAGCCGACGAATTGGCCCATCACCTCGGGTCGTTCGGGATTGCCGAAGTTTAAGCAATCGGTAATCGCCAGTGGCGTGGCGCCCACTGCCGTCAAGTTGCGCCATGTCTCGGCCACCGCTTGGGCACCGCCGCTTTCGGGATGGGCGGCGCAATAACGCGGCGTGCAGTCAGTGCTGATCGCCAAACCCTTGTTGCTGCCATGCACCCGCACGACGCCAGCGTCACCACCCGGCCTGACGATCGTATCGGCCATCACCATATGGTCGTACTGCTCCCATATCCAACGCTTGGCGCAGAGGTCCGGCGCGCCGAGCAACGTGCGTAGCGCAGATAAGGGAGCGACATCCGATGCATTTAATTCGACCGCAGATATTGGCTCCGGTCTTTCCCGGCGCTCATAGGGGCGGTCATAGATCGGTGCGTCATCGACGAGCGGTCCCACCGGCAGGTCGGCGACGATGTTGTTGCCGCTTTTCAACACCATGCGGCCGCTATCGGTGATGCGCCCGACAATAGCGAAATCGAGTTCCCATTTTTCGAATATTTTGCGCGCCGCGCCCTCCGAGCCTGGTTTGAGGACCATGAGCATGCGTTCTTGGCTTTCCGACAGCATGATTTCGTACGGCGTCATGCCTTCCTCGCGGGTCGGCACGCAGTCGAGATCAAGTTCGATCCCGGTTCCGCCCTTGCTCACCATTTCCACTGAGGAGCAGGTCAGCCCCGCCGCGCCCATATCCTGTATGGCAAGAATGGCGTCCGTCGCCATTAGTTCCAGGCAGGCTTCGAGCACTAATTTTTCGGTGAACGGGTCGCCGACCTGAACGGTCGGGCGCTTTTCCTCTGAATTCGCATCGAACTCGGCTGAGGCCATGGTAGCGCCGTGAATGCCGTCGCGCCCCGTCTTTGAACCAACATAGACCACGGGATGACCGATTCCAGCGGCCGCGGAGTAGAAGATGCGCTCTTTGTCGGCCAGGCCGACGGTCATCGCGTTAACCAAAATGTTGCCATTGTAGGCGTTGTGAAAATTGCATTCGCCGCCGATTGTCGGGATGCCCATGCAATTGCCGTAGCCGCCAATGCCGGCGACGACTCCGGAAACCAGATGCCGCGTTCTCGGATGGGCCGGATCACCGAATCGGAGTGCGTTCATATTGGCGATCGGTCGTGCGCCCATGGTGAATATATCGCGCATGATGCCGCCGACGCCGGTGGCCGCACCCTGATAGGGCTCGATGAAGGAGGGGTGGTTATGGCTTTCCATCTTGAAGATCGCCGCCTGGCCGTCACCGATATCGATTACCCCAGCATTTTCACCCGGCCCGCAAATCACCCAATCGGCTTCGGTCGGCAATTTTTTGAGCCAGATACGCGAGGATTTGTAAGAGCAATGCTCGCTCCACATGACCGAAAATATGCCGAGCTCGGTCTCGTTGGGCGCTCGGCCCAGGCGCTTCTCAATAAGGGAATATTCCTCTGCGCTTAAACCGTGCGCGGCAATAACCTCGGCGTCTGCAGCAGGTTCGGTGATCGGCGGGCCGCTGTTCATGCCAGCGCCGCCAGAAGGCCGTCGAACATGGCCTTGCCGTCGATGCCGCCGAGACGCACGTCTGCAAGGCGTTCGGGGTGCGGCATCATGCCTAGAATGGTGCGTTCTTTATTGAAGATTCCAGCGATGTTACGCGCCGAGCCATTGGGATTGGCGCCAGACGAAAGGGTTCCGTCGGCCTCGCAATAGCGGAAGGCAACGAGGCCGTTTTCTTCCAACGCGTCCAATTCCCGCGCCTCCGCAAAATAATTGCCATCACGGTGGGCGATCGGCATGCGTACCAGTTCACCTGGTGAATAATTCCGCGTAAACGGGCTGTCTGCCGATTCGACCCGCAGATGCACATCCTTGCAGACGAATTTTAGTGAGGCGTTGGGCATGAGAACGCCTGGCAGCAGACCGGCCTCAGCCGCAATTTGGAAGCCGTTGCAGATGGCGAGGAGGCGGGTGCCGCGTTGCGCCGCATCTATAACCGCACGCATGACGGGCGAATTGGCTGCGATCGCACCCGAACGCAGATAATCGCCGTAGGAAAAGCCGCCCGGAAGCACGATCAGATCGCAATCGGGCAGATTGCCGTCGCCATGCCATACCATCGCCGGTGTTTTACCGCTTGATGCCTCAAGCGCGACTTTGACATCGCGGTCGCAGTTGGAACCGGGAAAAACGACAACCGCCGCTTTCATGCGAACGCTCGCCAATGGCGTTTTAGGCAGCGCTCTCCCCAAAGCCGCCCGAGGCGGCGCACCCCAGAGTTCACGGTTTCCGCTCTCATGTCTCCAAATCGATGATGTAGTTTTCGATCACGGTGTTGGCTAGTAATTTTTCGCACATCTGCGTGAGCTGTTCATGTGCTTTTGCCTGATCGTCTTCGGAAATATCGAGCTCGATATACTTGCCTTGGCGCACATTCTCGACGCCGGTAAAGCCAAGTGCGCCGAGCGAGGATTGGATCGCTTTGCCCTGCGGGTCGAGAACGCCCGATTTCAGGGTAATGTGAATTCTGGCTCTCATCTCTCGGTCTTGGCCCGCCGCTCCTTGATATCAACTGGCTGGCTATGGCCGTGCAAATCGACGACATCAGACTGCGGTAGGATGCCGAGTCTGCGTGCGACTTCCTGATAGGCTTCGGCGGCCTCGCTCATGCTGAGGCGCCCACGGTCGCGATCGAGCCGCTCGTCGGTTTCAAGATCCCATAGACGGCAGGTATCAGGGCTGATTTCATCCGCCAGTACGATACGTAATTCCTCGCCTTGCCAAAGACGGCCAAATTCAAGCTGAAAATCTACCAGGCGAATGCCAACACCGTAAAAAAGGCCGGAAAGAAAGTCATTTACCCTGAGCGCCATCGACAGCATATCGTCGAGTTCCTGCGGCATGGCCCAGCCGAAGGCAGTGATATGCTCCTCGGAGATCATCGGATCGCCGAGCTCATCGCTTTTGTAGTAATATTCGACGATCGAGCGTGGCAAGGCGGTGCCTTCTTCAATGCCGAGACGCTTGGCGAGGGTGCCGGCGACGATGTTGCGGACCACCACCTGCACGGGAATTATTTCGACCTCGCGGATCAACTGTTCGCGCATGTTGAGGCGGCGCACCAAATGTGTCGGCACGCCGATTTCGGCGAGGCGGGTCATCAAATGCTCTGAAATTCGGTTGTTCAGAACGCCTTTGCCAGTGATCGTGGCAATGTCGCCGCTTGCGTCCCGGGTCGCGTCGTCCTTGAAATATTGCACAAGGGTACCGGGCTCGGTGCCCTCGTAGATCACCTTGGCTTTGCCTTCGTAAATTCGCCTGCGACGGGACATCGCCGGACCTCCACAACGGAGAAATTCTTGAAACCCGCCTGCACCGCGGAACGGGCCGCAACTCGACATTGAGCTGCGCTCGGCAAGACCATAGTCAAAGTGGGCTGGCAAAACAATGTTGCCCCGGAATGGCACATCCTGCGCAAGCGTCGAGCGTAAACCAGAGCCTCCCTGAACTGCCTTAAAGCTTTACAACAGAAAAGGAACTCTCGCATGGAGGCCCCGGCGCAAAACGCCAAACCGGGCGCCGTGGCGGCGATGACGGTGCCGGTAAAGCGAGCACAGAGGCGTTTACCGTGCCGAATCCCAACCGAGTCACCACACATATTGCTGCGTCGCCAGTTTCATTGATTTCGTCATTCTCTTGGCTTGCTAAGAGTTTTTCCCAAGATTGCCAATCATTATGTCCGGGATCCGGTATGGGGGCGCTCTCGAAGCGCGGCAAATGGTGCCGGACGCGCGGCGATTCAGGAGAATTCCTGTCATACGCAGTAAACATAGAAAAGCCCGGAGGAATGGTGTGACAGTCGATCGTCTTATGGCCGTCATGACGCAGCCAGAAGGCGCCGCTATTGTCGGCCAGAACTAGATTGAATGATCGGTAGGCGCTGCCGTCGAGGGATGCGAGTGCTTTCGCCGCCACCGACGCATCGCTGTGGTCGAGAGCCTCCAGCACCAATTCTCCGCGCGAGCGCTTACCGTCGCTCGGCCCGAGCGAGCCCATCCGGTTCAAGATTCCGGCGATGACGCCGTGATCATTGACGCCGAGCCAGCTTCCGCCCGCCAATTCGTCACGCCCGGCGACCACTTCCGGGCGGTCCTGCCAATGGCGCGCCGGCGCGGACCAAGTGCGGTCGAGCATTTCATCCCGATTGGCGGCAATGAGCACCGGCCATTCATGGCCGGGGCGGCAGAGTATCACCAAAGTGCACATGATAGTTTTATGGCTCTCCCTATCGGATTGTGCCGGGTCGTGCCGGATTTATCTTGTTCCAGTTAGCCGCTCGCGCATTGCCGACGGCAATACTCGGTTTACAAAGCAGCTGACGCGTCTCATATAAGAGCCAAGAATCTCCAGGGCCGTCCGTCGCCGAGATCGGCATACGGCGCATATTGTGGACAAAACATAGACCACAAGATGACCCTTTGGCACAATGGCAAGGCGCCGCGCGGCGCGGCACAACAGAAACAAGGAATCGACGGCGATGAGCAATGGATTTGAGGAACGAAAAACGTCTGCAGAAGCCAAATTCCGGCATGATGAAGAGTTCAAATTCAAGGTCACGGCGCGGCGTAACAAATTGCTCGGGTTATGGGCCGCCGACCTGATGAAAATCGAAGGCGCGGATGCGGACGCCTACGCCAAGCAGGTTGTAATTTCGGATTTCGATGAGCCGGGCGATGACGATGTGTTGCGCAAGGTATTGGGCGACCTTAAGGCGAAAGGCCGCAGCGAAGACGCCGCTGACGTTCGACGCCAGATGGACAGTCTGCTCGATAAAGCCAAAGAGGAACTGATGCAGGAGTAACATCGTTCTGAGTGCATTTCCGCGGAACCAGCTCGTGAAATAAATAGCATGCTAATTTAGAATGGTTAATTCTACACGAGAATGGGGCTTCGACGCGCACGCGGCGCTTTCTGAAGCCGGCGTACGGCAGATTCCCTATGTGCCCGACGGCGGGTTGGATACGCTTTTGCGGCTCTGCGCCGACGACAATCTCATGCTTCCGGTGTTGCTCTCTTCCGAACAGGAAGGGGTCGGTGTTGCAGCCGGCGCCTGGCTCGGCGGTGAGCGCGCGGCGCTTCTCATGCAGTCAAGCGGCGTCGGCAATTGCATCAATGCGCTCTCTTTGATGCGCACCTGCCGCTTTCCACTGCTGATGATCGTCACCATGCGTGGCGAATGGCGCGAGTTCAATCCCTGGCAATTGCCGATGGGGCAGGGCGCGGCGGCCTATCTTGAACAGTCCGGCGTTATCGTGAAACGCGTCGAAGACAGCGATATGGCGGGCGAAATGGTCGCTGGTGCGGCGGCACTCGCATTCGAGACGATGAGCACGGTCGCCGTCCTCATTGCCCAGCGTGTCGTTGGGGTCAAAAAATTTACGGGGCCCAGTAAGGTGAACCAGTAAAATGTCTGAATCTCCGGATACGGAACTGGACCGGCGTGACGTCGTGCGCGCCATATTGGCGAAACGCGGCGATGCACTGGTTGTCGCCGGGCTTGGCTCGCCGGCATGGGATTGTGCTGCGGTCGAAAACAACCCGCTCGATTTTCTTCTCTGGGGCGCGATGGGAAACACCGCCTCGATCGGCCTGGGCCTCGCCTTGGCCCAGCCTCATCGGCGCGTGCTCATCATTACCGGGGATGGAGATATGACCATGGGGCTGGGCACGCTCGCGGCCATCGGCACACAGCGCCCCGCCAACCTCGCCATCGTTGTGTTGGATAATGAGCGCCACGGCGAAACTGGCATGCAACATGGTCACACGGCACATCAATTGGATCTTGCCGGGGTGGCGACTAATTGCGGCTTTGCTGAAACGCGCCTGGTGCGCGACCAGGCTGGCCTAGCCGATGCCCTGCCGATTATTCTCGAAGCTGTAGGGCCGATAGCCGCCATCATCAAGATCAAGGCGGAGAATTTGCCGCGGGTTTTGCCGCCGCGCGATGGCGCCTTCCTGAAAGACCGCTTCCGCAATGCCCTGCTCGGCGAAGAAATCGCACAGGCCTAGCGCTAGATCGGCTTAGTAGCGTCCCACAGTCAGGCCGCCGTCGACGATGAGCGTCTGGCCGGTCATATAGCGGGCACCATCGGAACAGAGAAACAGGATCACGTCGGAAATATCTTCCGGCTCGCCGTAGCGCCCGAGAGGGACATATTGTGCTGACGATTCCAGCCCAGCGAGACCCACCGAATGAACGGTCGAGAGCGCTTGCGCGGTCTTAATAAAGCCCGGCGCGACGCCGTTGATGCGCACTCCGCCCGGACCCAAATCACAGGCGAGGCCGCGCACCAGCCCGACCACGCCGGATTTGGCGGCGTTATACTGCACATGGTCGTGCCAGCCATAGGTTGTGCCCATGACCGAAGAGAGGGCGACGATGGCTCCCCTTCCCGCAGCTTGCATCGCCGGCGATGCGGCGCGGCAGACGCGAAAGACTCCGGTCAGATCGACATCCAGGGTGTGCGCCCATTTTTCGTCCGTCATTTCATCAAGCGGCACCTTGTGCGCAATACCGGCATTGGCCACCACTGCATCAAGCGCGCCGGTAGCATTCTCTGCTGCCTTGACCACGGCATTCACATTGGCGGTATCGGTGACGTCGAGACGATGAAACTCCGCCGTACCGCCGGCTGCCTCAATGGCGCTGACGGTTTCCGCACCCTCCTTGTCGAGAACATCGGTGACGTAGACATGATACCCAGCAGCCGCGAATGCGAGGGCCGAGGTATGGCCGATGCCGATGCCGGCGCCGGTAATGAGGACGGTAGCTTTGCTCATGTGTTTTCTTCCTTTCGAATCAGGCGCTTTTTCGGCGCGGCTTTTTTCTGCTTTTTTGCGGCACCGAACACGCGCGCGAATATCGTGTCGGTATGCGCGAGATAGGGCGCCGGGTCGAAACAGGCGGCCAATTGCCCGCGGCTCAAACGAGTGCTGATTACTTTGTTCGCCCATAGGCGATCTTCGAAACTGCCGCCCTGTTCCCACACCTGCATGGCGCTGTCCTGCACATAGCTGTATGCGTCCTCGCGTGAAATACCGGCCTGAATGAGCGTGAGCAAGACGCGCTGGCTATAGACCAGCCCACCGAGGCTCTCCAGGTTGGCCCGCATGGCTTTCGGGTGGACTACGAGGTTTTCCATTACGCCGGCCAGACGGGCGAGGGCAAAATCAAGCGCGATGGTGGCGTCGGGCGCAAACACGCGCTCTGCCGACGAATGTGAAATGTCGCGCTCGTGCCAAAGCGCCACGTTTTCTAAGGCCGGAATGACAGCGGCGCGGACGACGCGCGCGAGACCGGTCAGATTTTCACTCAAAACAGGGTTGCGCTTGTGCGGCATGGCCGAAGAACCCTTCTGGCCCTTGGCAAAAAATTCCTCCACCTCGCGCACCTCGGTGCGCTGTAAATGGCGAATCTCGACGGCGATTCGTTCCAGAGACCCTGCGATCACGCCGAGCGTCGCGAAATAGGCGGCGTGGCGGTCGCGCGGGATGACCTGGCTTGAAACCGGTTCCGGCCTAAGGCCGAGACGCTTGGCGACATGCGCTTCGACGCGCGGGTCAACGGAGGCAAAGGTGCCTACTGGTCCTGAAATTGCACAGGTGGCAATTTCATCGCGTGCCGTCACCATGCGTTCACGGGCACGGGCAAACTCGGCGTAATGGCTGGCAAGCTTGAGGCCAAAGCTGGTGGGCTCGGCATGAATACCGTGGCTACGCCCGACGCACAGGGTATTTTTATGTTGCCGGGCGCGGCGTTTGAGCGCTTTCAATACCGCGTCGAGATCAGCGAGCAGCAGGTCCGAAGCCTGGCAGAGTTGAACAGCAAAGCAGGTATCGAGCACGTCGGATGAGGTAAGCCCCTGATGGACAAAGCGCGCCTCAGGGCCGACATATTTCGCCAAATTGGTGAGGAAGGCGATGACGTCATGGTGGGTTTTCCGCTCGATCTTGTCGATGGCCTTGGCGTCGGTGATTTTGCCGAGGTGATTTTTCGCCGCGCGCTTTAGCGCCGACACCGCCGACTTCGGAGCGATGCCAAGCTCGGCCTGCTTTTCCAGAGCATAAAGTTCGATGTCGAGCCAGATACGGAATCTGTTCTCCGGCTCCCATATAGCGGTCATTGCCGCGCGGCTATAACGCGGAATCATGGCGCTGTTATACTCCGCGCCGTGGGTGCTCGCCGGCGCAAGGGCACGCTATTCCGCCGCCGCCTGCTTCTTATCAGCGGAACCATCGGTCGAGAAGTGCGAGAACATGCCAACGAAACGCTTCTGCTCTGGCGGGCGGTAGGTTTTAAGCTTGCTCGTCTTTTTGCCAAGTTCGACCAAAACTTCAGCCTGCTTCGTGGCGCAGACCACACCGTCTAGTACCGGCACGCCAAGCTCGTCCTCCAATTCCTGAGCGAACTTGGCGAACCCGGCGCAGCCGAGACAGACCGCTTCGGCATCGTCCTCCCTGACTGAACGGCGAACTTCGTCGCGCAATTTGTCGAACGAGCCGACCGGGTCTCTCTCAATGTCGAGCACGTAGAGCGGCGTGGTGCGGATGGCGACGCATTTTTCCTGCATGCCGTAGCTGCGCACTAGCTCTTCCAATAAAGTGTGAATACGCGGCACCACCGAGACGATGGAAAAACGCGCTGCCAACATGGCCGCGGTGTAGAAAGACGCCTCAGCAATGCCGATCACCGGTGCGGTCGTCATTTCGCGCGCCGCATGGAGCCCGGGATCGCCGTAACAGGCGATGACGTATGCATCGATGCCTTCTTCCTCACCCTTGCGCACTTCGTCGAGCACGCCGCAGGCGGCGACATATTCGTCATAATAAGATTCGATTGATGTAGGACCGAAGTCAGGGCTGACAGCGATAATTTCCGTGCCGGGCCGTGCCACCGAGCGGGCGGCGTCGCCGATTCCCGCCGTCATTTCAAGCGTCGTGTTCGGATTGATGACCTTGATTCTCATTGTCTAATTCCTTTCACGTCTGCCGTCATTTCCCACTTGGGCCGCGTCTCTCTGCGGTCGCGGCGGAATCGAGTTTCAGAGACGGCGTGATAATGACGCCGTAATCGTTTTTTGCTCTTTGAACGGAAATATAACCGTCCAATACGTCTTCCAAAACGTCGCTTGCCGGGCGCGACCGGGGATCGCCATAGCCACCGCCGCAGGTTCCGGTCAGCGCCAGGGATTCGCCGGCCTTGACCGCCCGGTTGGGCATCATCGAAGGCAGGCCAGTGCGCCCGCCAACAGTGTCTATGTAGTCGAGGCTGGCGGTGTTGCCTTCGGCGCCGCCGTCAAATCCCCAGGGCGGGTATTTATGGCCATCGCCCTCGACCGAAATAAAGCTGTCTTCGAGGAATTCGACCTCTCGGATCGAGCCGATTCCGCCACGCCAGCGCCCGGCAGCGGCTGAATCGTCACGCAATTCGTAGCGCGTCACCCGTAGCGGGGTATGCGATTCGATGTCTTCGATCGGATTGTTACGCGTGTTGGCGTAGAGCGTATCGACGGCGTCCATACCGTCCTTGCCATAACGACCGCCATAGCTGCCTTCATGGATTTCCATATGTACCCAGTGCTGCTCGCCCTTGATACCGCTGAACGCTACCACCTTGAGGTTGCCCACACCGGCACCGACTTTTGTTGGCACGGCTTCGGTCAACGCTTTCATCAGCGTGTCGGCGACGATATTGCCGGGTGCGAAGCGGGCGATGGTGGGGGCGGGGAAGATCGGATTTGCCAGGCAGCCCAAGGGCGCGACGATCTTGATGGGGCGCACGAGGCCGGAATTCTGCGGAATGCTGCCATAGACCGTGCTGTCCAGAAGGATTGAGCGCAATGTCAGCCAGATAGCGCAATCCACCGTACCCTCGAGCGGCATATTGATCGGCCGGTCATTACACTGATCCGCCGTGCCGGTCAGATCGACCGTCAAGTCGCTGCCCGCCACTGTGACCGTTACAGCGATCTCGAAATCGCGCCGCTGAGGGTCATCGAGGAAGCCGTCAAGATGGCCTAAGGCGCTGTAGCTTCCGTCCGGCAGCTCCTCGATAGCCTGACGCATGAGGCGCTCGGAATAATCCATCAAGGCGTCCGCGGCGGCGTCGACAGTTTCCAGATCGTAGCGATCGATCAATTCCAAAAAGCGATCGGCGCCGATACGCGAAGCAGCCACCTGAGCTTCCATATCACCGACCACAAGGTCTGAGGCGCGGATGTTGTCGCGTAAAATACTCCACAAGACTTCGTTCTTCACGCCTCGGTCATAGGCCTTCAAAGCTTTGAATTGCAGGCCCTCGGCATAGGCATCCATGGCGTCCACGATGCCGCAACTGCCGGGGCTAAGCGCTCCAATATCGAGGTGATGCGCAGTAGTGACCGAATAGCCCACCAATTTGTCGTCCGCCATAAAGACCGGCACGATGAAGGCCACGTCGGGACCGTGGCTGGCGCCATGATAGGCCGAATTATGGATGATCACGTCACCCGGATTCAGTACATCTCCGCGCTCTTCGAACAATTTATGCATGCCTTTCACGTAGCCCGGGATCGGGCCGCTCTGAAGCGGCGTGCTCTGCTTCGATTCACATAACTGGCGGCCCCGAGCGTCGATGATGGCGGCGCCGAAATCCTCCGACTCGCGAATGATGCTCGAATAGGACATGCGCATCAGCTTGTAGCCCATCTCAACCGCTATGTTTTCCAAGGCGCCCTGGATAACATTCGCGGTAACGGGATCGATGGCGCTGCGGTTGGAGCGAATATTGCTGCCATTTCCGGACATGTCGTTCAGCCTTTCCTGTTGGCCGTAAGTATCAAATTAGCGCCCTTGTCCAAAACGGCGGACCAACCGGGCGGCACCACTGTGGTGGTATCTTTTTGCAAAATTACTGCCGGGCCATCGAAGGCAGTTTCCGGCGGGAGCTTAGCACGGATGTAGAATTTCGTTTCCAGCCGTTGCAAGGCGCCATCAACCCGGAAGACTGACGTGGCCGTTTTCACATGGGCTGCGTCGAGCGATTCTCCAATTGGCGCTGGGGGATTGGCGATCTTTGGCATTTTGCCAACGCCCGTGAGGCGGATATTGACGATCTCAATCGGGCTGTCGGTGAAAAAATGCCCATATTCCTGTTCGTGCAACTCGTGGAAGGCCTGCCAGACTTGTTCTAGAGCTGCATCGTTCAGGGCGCCCCGAGGAATCCCGACGCGCAATTCATATCCTTGACCGACATAGCGCAGGTCGCCGAATCTGAGCTGTTCGACCTCGGCCTCAGAGAGCCCGTCGGATGCGAATTGTTCGAGCAGCTCCGCGCTGAGGGCTTGGAAATCCCGGTTGATCTTGTCCAGGTCGACTGTGCCTTTGACCTGGAACTCGGTCTTAATTTGATCATATTTAAGGTCGGTGGTTAACAGGCCACCGGCCGAAGTAATGCCCGGATGGGGTGGTACGACAACCTCAGGGATGCCGAGCAGGTCCGCCACTTCGGCACCATGCAGCGGACCGGCACCGCCGAAAGCGACGAGGGAAAAGCCGCGCGGATCAATGCCCTTTTGCACCGTCTTGGCGCGGATGGCGTTGGCCATGTTGCTGTTCATGATGGTGAGTACGCCTTCAGCTGCCTCGAAGCGCTCGAGGCCGAGGCGCCCGGCGAGAGTGTCGATCACTTTTTCGGCGGCGGACGCATCGAGCGCCATACTGCCGCCCAGGAAATTATCCGGATCGAGGCGGCCGAGGGCGAGATTGGCATCGGTCACCGTGGGCGCCTCGCCGCCAAAGCCATAACAAGCCGGCCCTGGGCGCGCGCCAGCGCTTTGCGGTCCCACCTTGAATCCGCCGCCGGCATCGACATGGGCGATGGAGCCGCCGCCGGCGCCAATGGTGCCAATGTCGATCATGGCGACAAGGATCGGATAACCGCCAATCCAGGTATCGCGTGCCGTGGCTTCGCTATATTGCCCATCGATGACAATACCGATGTCGGCGCTTGTGCCGCCGACATCGAACGTAATGAGCCGGCTCCGCCCAGAGAGCGCCGCCGCCCACGCGCCGCCCAACACGCCTGCCGCCGGCCCGGACAACAATGTGACGACCGGCAGCTCGGCCACCGTTTGCGCTGTTGCCACACCGCCGTTCGAGCCCATGATGTGCAAATCCGCAGACAAGCCGGATTCCTTCAATTTGTCGTCAAAGCGCTGCACGTAAGTGCGCACTTTCGGGCCGATAAAAGCGTTCATCGCAGCGGTAGTGAAGCGCTCAAACTCGCGAAATTGTGGCGCTACCCGCGCTGAAGTACAGACGAAAGCTTCCGGGTATTCTTCCAGGACTATCTCGCGCGCGCGCAATTCGTGCTTCGGTTCGAGATAGGAAAATAGGAAACAAATGGCGATGGCCTCGACGCCTTCTGCCTTGAATTCCCGCGCCGCCTTGCGCACGGCTTCTTCATCAAGCGGTACCAACACGTCGCCCGCGGGTGGTATCAAACGCTCCGCCACGGTCTTACGGTGGCGTCGGCGCACCAGCGGGCGCGACTGCCACGGAATATCCTGCATGATTGAATAGTTTTCGGGCCGCTGATGGCGGCCGATATGGATAATATCGCGATAGCCTTTACTGGTGATCATGCCGGTCCGCGCACCATCATGCTGCAGCACCGCATTGGTCGCGATGGTAGTGCCGTGAAACACATGATCGATATCGCCGGGCTCTATGCCGCTGCGCGCGCACAACTCGCGAATGCCCTCGGTCGCGCCGATACTTGGATCCTCAGCCGTTGTCGGAACCTTGTGGATTTCGGTTTGCTGCGTCTCACTATCGGTGATGATCAGGTCGGTAAACGTGCCGCCGACATCGACGCCAATTAGTTTCATAGATTCCTGCCATTTGACTTGCGTACCGGGCGAAAATTCGCTGCAGCGGGCGCAGTTTGGGACCCGCGTCTGCGCCCGTCAAGAACGTGTGTGCCGATACCATCCAATCTCTTAAAAAAGCGGGCAGGGACGGCTTGCACTTTCCCGCCGACGCAGAATGGGGCATCATGTTCGGACAAATTTGTCACCACCAATCACAACATTCAGGGAGTTCTTCATGGCCAAAGTATTGGTAATCGTACCCTTCGCTCTCGATGCCGATGGGATCCAAAATCGCCGCTCGCAACTCGATTCTGTCTCTTTTGGCCCGGATATCGAATTTGAATTTCGTGGCGTTAAGGCAGGCCCGGCAATTCTCGATTGCTATCATGACTATCTATTAGGCGATATCGCGCTATTCGAAGCTGCGATGAGCGCCCAGGAAGAGGGCTACGACGCCGTCTGCATCGACACCATGAGTGATTCCGGCATGAACGCGATGCGCTCGGTATTGGACATACCGGTTATCGGTCCGGGCCGGGCGTCCTATCTGATGGCTTTGATGATGGGCAATAAATTTTCGGTTGTGACGCAGTGGGATGGCTGGATTCCGCTGTATAAGAAAACTGCGCAAGAATATGGCATGAATGACCGTCTTGCTTCGGTGCGGTCGATCAATGTCATGCCCGATGTCGCCAATTTGCTCGGCGGCAAGGAAGAAGTCGTGTTTCCCAAGCTCGTCGAGTGCGCCATGCGTTGTATCGAGGAAGACGGCGCGGAGGTGATCCTCCTGGGATCTACCACCATGCATCAGGCACATGGTCATATGGCAGCAAACCTGCCAGTGCCGGTGATAAATCCTGGTCCGCTCACATATAAGATGGCAGAAATGTTTTTGGGGCTCGGCCTTACCCACAGCCGCAAGGCCTATCCCAAGCCGAGCGTTCCCAAGCCGTCTATGTTGAGCGATATGATGGATGCGGCGGCGAAAAGCGCTGACGCCTGAATATTGCAGACATCTGACGAGGTGGAATGAGCGGGCCGCAATCGAGGGCGCGGTTATCCCGGTGCTGTGTCTCGCCGCAAATCGAGCGGCGGTTCAACGCAGACACCGGGGCCGTATTCCACCTTGTCGGAAGGCGGCTCATAGCGCATGACGACCCAATTGGCCGGCTCGTCGCGGTCCACAAGGCTGATTCTTAGATCCGGGAAATACCAGTCATATTGAACTGTCTTGTTCCAGTTCACATTGTGGCAGCTGTGCCAAAAGCTGTGCGCAGGGCCGTAGGCCTCGACAAATGCCTCTAAGAACACGTCGAAATGTTCGGTATGACGGTTCGCTGTTTCTATATTGAGGGCTGTGACAATGGCTTCTTCCGGCGCTTCACAGAGCCATATGAACCAGTCTTCATCGAGCAAACGAATTGGAATGGCGTATTGCACAATACAGCCCGAGATAGATGTTTTTGTCTGCTGAATCAAAACCGACCGCCCAAATAGTGCGATCGCGTCTGTCACGCTCATACCCCAGCGAATACCCCGCAATCCGGTCAGGTCTTCGTCACTTTTTGCTGCAGATTCGCCCGATACCACCAGCAGCATAGATAATGCTGCAGCCGCAGAAATAATTGCGGACCGCGTGCTGCGACGGCTTTTCATGGCGTTATCCCAGTCTGAATTATAACAGGCCCATCGACTTGAATGAGCTATGACCGTTGCGGCTAATAATCAGATGGTCGTGCACGGAGATACCCAATTTCTTGCCCGCCTCGCAAACTTCTTCAGTCATTTCAATATCTGCAGCAGAGGGCGTCGAATCCCCACTTGGGTGATTGTGGACGAGTATAAGGGCCGATGCACTGAGCTCCAATGCCCGCTTAATGACTTCGCGCGGATAGAGCGGCACATGATTAACCGTGCCTTTTTGCTGCGTTTCATCCGCGATTAGAGAATTGTTGTTGTCTAGGAACATAACATGGAATCGCTCGTTCATCTGGTGCGCAAAGCTCGCCTTGCAATAGTCTAGCAGGGCTTTCCAATTGGCGATCACGGGCCGATCCCTGAGCTGGTCGCGGAGCATTCTGAGCGAGATGGCTTCAGCCAATTTCAATGAATGAACAACCGCTTTGCCGGCGCCCTCTACTTCGGCCAAGGACCTGGGCTCGGCCGCAAGGATTGCGCCGACGCTGCCGAAGCGCTTGAGCAGGCTCTTGGCTAAGGGCTTTACATCGCCACGTGGCAGGGCACTAAAAAGCAGCATTTCGACTAGTTCGTAATCGGCCAATGCATCCGCCCCGGCTTTCGCGAAGCGCTCCCTAAGGCGTTGCCGGTGGCCGGTATAATGCGCTTTTTCCGACAAGATGTGATCAGCCTTCCGCGCCGCTGGATCCATGCCAGGTCTGGCAGGTCTCAATCGTAAGGTGGCTTGGTATACCCCGCCGGAGACGAAGTGAAAATCTCGACGCCATCGGCGGTGATGCCAATGGAATGTTCGAATTGGGCCGATAGTGAACGGTCTTTGGTCACCGCAGTCCAGCCGTCCTTCAGCAGTTTTACCTGCCAAGTTCCCAAATTTATCATCGGCTCGATGGTGAAAATCATGCCTTGCTTGAGTTTTAAGCCTTCGCCTGCTTCGCCGTAATGCACCACATTGGGTGAGTCATGGAAAATGCGGCCAATGCCATGGCCGCAAAAGTCGCGCACCACACTGCAGCGATGAGATTCCGCGTAACTTTGAATGGCATACCCAATGTCGCCGAGTGTGGCATCCGGCCGGACCGCGGCGATGCCGAGCATCATGGCTTCATAGGTGATATCTATTAGGCGGCGGGCTTTGGCGGCGGGTTTGCCGACGTAGAACATGCGACTTGAATCGCCGTGCCATCCGTTCACAATTACGGTGACATCAACATTGATAATGTCGCCATCTTGCAGGCGCTTCTCGCTTGGGATGCCATGGCAGACGACATGATTTATCGACGTGCAGATGGATTTGGGATAGCCACGGTAGCCGAGGGGTGCGGATATTGCACCGGCAGCTACCGTCATGTCGTCACACAGGCGGTCAAGCTCGTCTGTGCTGACGCCCGGAACGACATAAGGTGTAATAAAGTCGAGAACTTCGGCGGCCAATCGCCCAGTTTTGCGCATCGCCTCGAATTCTGCGTCGCCGTGAATTTTGATGCCGCGTTCGACGATTTCCCCGCTATTCAAGGATGAGTCCGCCGGATCTAAAGGTCGCTGCCGCTCGTTGGATTCGTACAATTTCTATTCTTCCCAATATTGTGCGCCGCCGTCGGCGGCGTTGTTCTCTGAATTTTGTCTCGCTACCGCACAATATAGCAGCTTTACCGATATTTGAGTTGCTCGGTGGAGTTATTTCCGAATTTCCATCGCTTGTGCTGCCCCGCAACAATTTCATTATTTGGTTTGCGCGACGTGGACACCGTCCCAATCGATCCCAACCGGATTGACCGAATACGACTCCACACGCGCCGCGAAAACCTCATAGAGCTTGTCTAGGCCTTGGCGGTCCGACTCGCGACAACGCCGCAGCAGCTCACGCGCCCTGTTCCAATCCTGAGCACGGTAGGCGGCGAGGAACCCGTCATGATTTTTCTTGTGGGTCTTGAAGTCAGCTGAATCCGCCAAATCCTGTCTGCCCAATAGGCCATAAATTCGCTCCGGTTCCACGCGGCCGTGCACCTGAATCAAATCGAGCTCGAGGCTCCCATATTCGGGCACCAGATCATGCGTTTCTTGGCCGATGATCAAAGTTATGCCATAGGTTTTTTGTTGGCTTTCCAGCCGCGAGGCCACATTTACTGCGTCTCCCATGACCGAATAGTTGAGCCGGTGCTCCGATCCAAAATTCCCCACTAGGCAATCGCCTGTGTTGAGACCGATGCCGACCCGCATGGGAACGTGAATGCGCTCTTCCCTTTCAGCTTCCTCTAGTAATTTGATGTTGAGCTTGGCCATTCCATCCAGCATTTCTAGCGCAGCGTCACAGCAATGGCGGGCGTGCTCGGGATCGTCGAGCGGGGCGTTCCAAAAAGCCATGACCGCGTCCCCCATATATTTGTCGATCGTGCCGCCATTTTCCAAAATGCGGTCGGTCATCTTGGTGAAATACATGTTGAGCAAACGGGTCAGTTTTTCCGGGTCACCACGAAGTTGCTCGGAAATATTGGTAAATCCACGAACGTCGCAGAACAGAATCGACATTTTGCGGATTTCCCCGCCAAGGTTGAGTTTTTTGGCATCGTTTGCCAATTGTTCCACCAGTTCAGGTGCGATGTAATGACCGAACGCGCGCCGCACTTCGCGCCGCTGTGCTTCTTCTTTGACGTAATAGATGGAGACCAACAGGATATAGAGCACAATTCCGGAAATTGCCGGGAAGGTGACGTCGAGCAGGATGCCTGCGTTGTCGAAGAGATACCAGGAAGCACCAATCACGCCTGCGAGTACCGGAACGCCACTGACAAAGCGAAATATCGGCTTGAGGCCAGGAATACGCACCAGGAGCAGCAAGCCGAACAGCACGATAGCGCCGTACTCGATAATGATGACAAAATCTGGCCGTGTCAGATAGGCTTTTGACAGAATGGCTTCAAGCATTTGCGCCTGAATTTCGACACTTGCCATTGCGTCGTCTACTGGTGTCGCCTTGAAATCAAGAAAACCTGCCGCAGACGTCCCGATGAGTACGAGCTTGCCCTTTAGTCTGTCCGCGTCGACTTCACCATGTAATACCTCCTTAGCTGAAACGAAGCGTGCGCGATCATGCGGTGCGTAGTGGAACCAGATCCGTCCCGATTCATCGGTCGGGATGACGCGTCCCGCGATGGCGATCCCGGTCAAGCCATTGCCGTCACTTTTGAGCACCAGGCTGGTTTCGTTGAAGGCGACGCGAAGCATTTCGAGCGCCATGGTCGGGTAAATCTCCGGCCCCACTCGGATAACCAGCGGCGGGCGGCGCACCACGCCATCGTTTTCGGGTAACAACGTGACCATACCCAGCCCTGCTGCCGAGTTTTCCAGAATTGGCAGGTTACGCGTGATACCGAGAAAGCCGAACAGACGCCCGATCGGCTCGCCGCCCACTTTCACGATGGAGGCCTTGCGGGCAATTTCTTCCCGTTCTCCAGCGATTTCACGTGTGGTCGTGGATTGGCCCATGACCACCGGCGCGCGGCGGATTTGCCGCGCAAAAATGACGTCATTGCTTGGCATTCGTTTTAATGCCTCTGCAATCTCCTTGCTCAGCTGCGGCGTCGTTTGCACCCATTTATCAGGTGAAGCGCGGTCCGCTTCAGGAAACAGGAAGTTAAATCCGATACCGACCGCGCCGGATTTTTGCAATGTAGCGACCAGGCCCGCCAACAAAGTTCGCGGCCAGGGCCACTGGCCGAAGGCTGCCAGGCTTTCTTCATCTACATCTACTATGACAATGGGCAACGTTGCCTTGTCACGAGGTTTGAGATTTTGGAACAGGTCAAATTGCCGATGGCGCAGGCTTTCGACAGGCATCGGATCCCAGGCCCGGATGAATATCAAAATTGCCACCGCAACAAAGGCGACCAGGTAAATGAGATAGCGCGACAACATGCCGGGCGTTCCTGACTATTCCTAACGAATGGCGCAGCGTCGATACGCCGACGGTGTGGCCATTTGTTTCTTATTGCAAGGTGGGCGCCCTTAGACTCTGCGCTCATGCGCCAGGATGACGCAGCCTGGCGCTAGATGCCAGTATTTGCATCCGGGCAAACGCCGAATCGGGTTTTAGTCAGTTGGATTTAAGACCCGCCGGCGCCGAGGCGTGGATCTCAAGTCGGGCTGGGATCGTCTTCAGGTTCGTCACCGGCTTCCGTCACCACTTCCGAAAGCGCTTCGGCCAAAGCGGTGGCCAGTAATTCCTCAGGGTCGAGTTCTTCCTCGAGTTCTTCGATTGGGTCGAGCACGATCGCAGCCAGGAATATTTGGTCAGCACCGAGGAATTCGATTTCCAATATGCCGTTAACAATTTCAATTTCGATAGTTACTGAGCCGCCGACGCCCTCGCTGGCTTCACCACTTTCGCCACCGAAATCATCCTCCGAACCATCGCCGGAGGAAGGTTGAGGCGGCATAGCTTCGCGCACTGCCGCGAAAAATTGACTGATAACTTCAGGGTCCAGGTCGATCGGCCTCAGGTCGCCATCCTCGTCGAGGAGGAGGACATCGAAATCACCTGACATCAACAATTGTTCACCGGTTTCCGTGGACGAGACGGAAAACGAACCGAAATCTCCCGTATCGGCATCGGGAAGATTGAAGAAATTCTCGGTCCCGCCGTCCGCATCGACGTCAAACCCCGGGTTTGTTCCGCGGATGGCGGACATCGCACGTGGGGTTCGCACAATCATGGCCTGTGGGTCGGTTGAGGCGATCTTCCCAGTCTTCATGGTAAACAGCCCGTCGAGGATGGATATCGACAAATTGCCACTTTCCTCATCGGGATTATAGACGAGATCATCCAGCACCATCTCTGCCTTGTCGGACATGGCAACTGTCGTCTCGTCGCCGAGCAGTAGGCCCATTGACGAGCCAGCGCCGGTGGTCAGCTTGTCACCCTTATAGATAGGATCACCGAGCGACAGGGTTTCGGTTTGACCATCCACACGTACCACAGTGGCAAAGCCTTTGACGGTGTCCACGCGGCCAATCGGGTCGCCATAGTTCTTCGCGTTTCCGGCCATCACATCCCGATCGATGCGCGGGAATTGCAGTCCTGTTTCGGAAAAATCGAGGCCCTCGCCGCCCAGCGGGGAAGACCCCTTTTTACCGGAATCTAAAATCCAATCGCTTGGATCCTTGGTGAGCACGCGCACCGTCTTATTATTGACCCGGACACGGTTGCCGAAGGGGCGGGGAATCTTTGACCAGTCACCTAAATCGTCTGTAATCAATGTCACTCGGTAGATGCCGTTTGGCATCTCCGTGGTGATCCTCCCCCAATGAGTTGGTCCAACCTTATAGTTAGTAGAGGAGGATCAAGACATGGGAATCAAGA
>JAQBTG010000016.1 GCA_027624955.1 Pseudomonadota bacterium | reverse complement strand
GATTGTCGTCGCGGTGCAGCCATTGAGCCGCTTCACCCGGCCCGATGCGAACCCCGTGGGAGCAGCCCAACTGGATGTGGTCGCAGCGATCGCCCAGAATTAGATTGGCGGTCTCCACCATGGTCGGGTTCATCACCAGTTCGCCGTAGGCCTTCGACTTGGCCACCAGCGCCGAGAATCGCTGCGTCTTGAAGCCAGTATATACGTCGCTTCCGTTCGGGATCTTGTCGAACCACGGGTCGAGCTCTTCGAGCATCCACTCCATGTGTGATGCGGGCACGAGATTCTCGATGATGCAGCAGCCCGTTTCCTTGAGCTGCGCGTGAACCTCTTCAGGGTTCGATGTGTTGGCGATCTTTGGGACGATAGCTTTTGCCATGGAATCGGTGCTCCTCAGCGCTTGGACTAACCCTGCGATTTCGCCGACGAGTGTCCTTCTGTTACGCATGGCTCGTCAACGCCCGGCGCAGAAAACCAGCACAACCCTTCGGATCAGCCGCGGAAGCCCTTGTGCAGCCACCAGGAATTTTCGTTCATCGAGTAAAACGGCTTGTAGTGGCGAATGACCGAATGTTCGACCACGCGGCGTAACTGATTGTCGAGAATATAGCTCTCGCCGCCCAAATATACCGCGAGAATGGCGTGGCCGACTTTAAGGTTTAGGTCTTCCACCACCACGATGCGCAATTCCTCAACGGTGTAGCCAAGGGCGCGCAACGACATATATTTGCTGATGGCGAAGTCCTCGCAATCGCCGTCATGAATGAAGAATTGCTGCGGCGTGGCCCAGTAATCTTCGACATTCCAGTTGCGGATATCGCTGATGTAGCGCACGCCATTGAGATAGCGGTTGACCGTTTCAATCTGTTGGCGGCGCGATGTCGACGACAGGTGGCGGGTTGAATCGAGAAATGCCTGCCAGGCTTCGAGATGGCATGTGTTGAAGGTCCGCGCGTCGCAGCTGCCCTCGGGTATTTCCGTCGCCTTGAAATAACGCTTCAGCATGCCGCGCCATTTGGGAAACGCCTTGAGATTTTGGCTGACGATTTCGCGCGTGCCGAACAGTTCGGGATAGGGACCGGCTGCGAGGGACGCTGTGCTTGTCCAGGCGCTGAGCAACAGCGCCGCAGCCGCCCAGCCGAGGGCGGCATGCAACATCCATTTCTTCAGTTTTGCCGGAATGCGCATGGAATTTGACCGCTTATTGCTTTCCACCCGGACAGGATGGCATCCCAGGCAGGCCACAGTCTGTAATAGTTATCACGCACAACACTATGATTTTCTTCGCAATTTTCTTTACGATTAAGTGCCGTCGGCGGCAAACTCACGAAAGCTGGTCGGGATGCGTTGAATGTCCGCGATGAGGCCGGGCGGCATGTCGGAGCCCAATTCAGGCGCGGTACTGGCGTAAACGGCATCCGACAGGCCGGCAAATCGTTCAGCGACCGCACCGGCTATCTCATCATGACGGCCGATCACGGTGAATAACGCCAACACGTCGTCGCTGATTTCATCCGCCACTTCCTGCCACTTGCCGGCTTTGACCATCGCGTGAAGTTTATGGCCGAGATCTTCCAGCCCATGCTGTTGCAGCACCGGCCAATAGGCGCGGGTGGAACCGTAGAAAGCGACCCGTTGCCGCACCCATTTGATCTTCTCGGCGACCGCTTCGTCATCGCCGCCGGTGGCGATAAAGCCACCGCCGGTTATCTCATAGCCGGCGCGCGTCCGCCCGCGCTTCTCCAGCCCCGCCGCGATCAACGGCAGAACGATATTCTCCTGATAGCGCCGGGTGCAAAACGGATGCAGTCGCACGCCGTCGCACATCTCGGCGGCGACCCGCAACATGGCCGGCCCGACGGCACCGATGGTGACCGCCGGCGGCGCGGCGGAAATGGCCTCAGGCACGAAGGCAGGGGTCATCAGAGAAAAATTGTAATGTGTGCCCTCGAACGCGAGCTTCTCGCCGTCTCGCCAACACCGCCAAATGGCACGGAGCGCCGCGATATATTCACGCAGCCGTGGCGCTGGCGCGCTCCACGCCACCGAAAAGCGGCGCTCGTTATGGCCGCGCACCTGACTGCCCAGCCCGAGGACAAATCGGCCATCCGAGGCGGATTGCAGATCCCAACCCAGATTGGCGATCACCATCGGGCTGCGCGGAAAGGCGATAGCGACGCCGGTCAACAATGAGATGCGCCGCGTCGCCGTCGCGGCCACGGCGAGCGGCAAAAACGGGTCGTGACGGTTCTCCATTGTCATCAAACCGTCATAGCCGGCGTCCTCGGCCGCCGCGGCGGCGGCTGGCACCTTTTTCAAATCGTCTTGCGGCAGAGTGGTGAAAACTTTCATGGCGATCCCATACGGAAACTAACTGAGCGCAATCATGACATGCTCGCGGAACGCGTCGCGAGCCTGCAGTCGCGCATGCCACGCCTTAAGATGAGGCATATCAGGATGCACAATGTCGAGTGCGTAATACCGAAAACACGCGCAGCCGATCGGAATATCGGCCATGCTCAGCGCCGCGCCCGCCGCATAGGGCTTGTCAGCCAAATGGGCGTCCAAGATACGCCAGGCATCGGCCAAGACTGCGGCGGCGGCAGCGATGCCGTCGGTGTCGCGCTCTTCCGGTGGGGTACGGACAAGGCCAACAAAGACTGGATTTATCAGCGGCGCGATGGTGGTGGTCATCCAATCCATCCATTGATCCGCTTGGGCGCGCGCGGCGGCATCCTCCGGCCACAGATCGCCGGCACTATATTTTGCCGCGAGATAGCGCACCACGGCATTCGATTCCCAAACCACAGTGCCGTCATCCACGATGGCCGGTACGCGGCCATTGGGATTCAGAGCGAGAAATTCCGGCGTATCCAGCCCGCCAAATTGGCGTCCGGCATCGATGCGCTCATGTGCTAAGCCCAATTCGGCCACCGTCCACATAACTTTTTGCACATTGATGGAGTTGGTTCTTCCCCAGACCGTCAGCATCATATCTCCTCTAGGTCCATATTAATTTAACTAAAACAAAGCGTTATTGAAGTTCGCAACACAGTTCGGCCGCACTTCCGACGCGTTAACCAATTCTTTCCAAGTTCAGGCGCAGGATCGAAGTTAGGCGTAATAGCGTCATTGATGAACAACAATGTTGGGATCGAAGTGAGAATGAAGCCGGTTGGGATCGTAGGCGAAACGCTACGACCTAAACGGAAGGAGAAGTACCGTGAAACTTTTATCCGCCTTTATTGTAGCTGCCGCCCTATCCGGCCTGCCCCTTAGCGCAAGCGCCGAAGAGCAACCTGCCAGTCAATCTGCGCAGACCCGGGGGCAACCGAATTCCTGCGTGCCCCACAAAACCGCCATCGATCAGTTGGGCAAGATGTTCAACGAAAAAGTCGTCGGCCTCGGCCTCGGCAAGAACCAGAAAAGCGTCGTCGAACTTTACGTCAGCACTGCCGGCAGTTGGACAATCCTGGTGACGTTGACCAACGGCATGAGCTGTATCGCCGCCGCCGGGCAAAATTGGACCGATACCGCCGCCCAAGCTGGACTGGCCCTTTAAGCATCGCCTCGGACTTTCCGCCTGAAGATCCGGTTAGGGATTATCTGCGGCGAGCTTTTTAGGTGACATAGACGACGGCGTTTTCCGCGGCCACCAATCGCCCGGCGCGAACTTCCTCGACCACAATTTGCAAGTCGGCCAAATATTCCTCGACCATGTTCTGGTGCGATACGTTCACCCACAGCATGATTGAATTGGGCTGCTCGGCACGAACGGCCGACCAGCCCTTCTCAGCCATTCCCGTCTCGACGGCAAATATATCGAACAGCTTTGAGCTAAAAAAGAAATGCAGGGCATGTGGGCTGGCGATGATCTCGAGCCCCTCTATTTCTTCGATTCCCCTCATCAGTTGCTGCTTGATATCGCGCTGGCCGGCGAACACCCGGAGATAGCCTTCCTCACCGAGATAGTTCATCACCGCCCACGCCGACGCCAGCGGCCCACCCGAGCGTGAGCCGGTGATATTGGCTGTGCTGTACACGCCGGCCGGCCAATCGCCATATGATGTGCGCTGGTAACGCTCGAGTTCGGCGTCGCGCAGCAGCACCAAGGAGACGCCCTTGTTGGCATAACCGAATTTGTGTAAATCGACCGACATCGACATCACCCCCGGAACCGCGAAATCGAAATCTGGCATAGGTTCGCCGAGGCGGCGCATGAACGGCAGAATGCAGCCGCCGATGCAGCCATCGACATGCATCCAAAGACCATGCCCCCGGGCGATGGCAGCGATCTCCTCGATCGGATCGGTCTCGCCGTAGGGATACGGCGGGGCGGAGCCCATGATCATGATCGTGGCGTCGTTGACCGCATCCGCCATGGCCGCCACATCGGCGCGCCATTCCGGACTTTCAGCCATGCGCACGACCTTGACGCCCAGCATATGGCCGGCTTTGTCGAATGCCGGGTGGGCGGTGTGGGGAATAATCAATTCAGGCGTCCCGTCCACCGGGCGGGTTTCGCGCGCCCATTCGCGCGCCGTCTTCACGCTCATCATGATGCTCTCGGTGCCGCCGCTGCTGACACTGCCGCCGGCACCCTCCGGCGCGTTCAGAAGCGACAGCATCATGTCGACAACATCCGATTCATATTGTCCCAGGCTGCGGTACGCGGTGCGCGAGAATATAGCGTTCTCGGCGAGGTACATATTCAGCGCGCTGTTGGCGACTTCGAGCACATCCTCACCGCCAAAATAGGCCGGCTTAAAACTATGCGCATCGCGCCACGGCATATCGCTCTCGCGCGCTGCCGTCATCTCGGTTTCGATATCTTTCCAGCTCCTGGACAACTGCGGAAAACGAGAATTTCGCATGCCTGTCTCCATTTTTCTTCCAGCCTATGCAGAGTGGCTGATAAATCATAGGCTGCGCAGCAGGCAAAGCAAATCGGGAGAAAAGAAAATGCAGGGCTCCAACAGACGCTACGACCTGATTCCCTGGGCGGCCCAAAATGCGGTCCATCCGGTAACCCGAATTGAGCGCGGCGAAGGCGCCTATATTTACGATTCCGACGGTCGCAAATACCTCGATTTTTCTTCCCAATTGGTCAACGTCAACCTCGGCCATGGCCATCCCAAAGTGGTGAAGGCCATACAGGAACAGGCGGCGCGTCTGTGCTATATCGGGCCGCACTTCACAACCGATGCGCGCGAAAAGCTGGGCGCCAAACTGGCCGAAATCGCACCCGGCGACATCTCCACCGCGTTCTTTACCGACAGTGGCAGCGAAGCCAACGAGATCGCCATAACCATCGCCCGCCTGGTGACGGGGCGGCGCAAAATCATGACCCGCTACCGCTCCTATCACGGCACCACCAGCGGCGCGCTATCGGCGAGCGGCGACCCAAGACGCATCGCGGCAGGCTATGAGCAGCCTAATGTGGTGCGCATTTTCGATCCTTATTGCCACCGCTGCAGCTTCAAACTGACTTATCCGGGATGCGGCGTGCACTGCGCTGCGAGCGTTGAGGAAGTGATTCAGCGCGAGGGGCCGGGGCAAATCGCTGCACTGCTCGCCGAGCCGATGACTGCCGCCGCAGGCGGCATCGCCCCACCGCCGGAATATTTCCCGATGCTACGCGAGATTTGTGACCGCTACGGCATTCTCTTAATCGCCGACGAAGTGATCACCGGCTTTGGCCGCACCGGCAAATGGTTTGCCATGGATCACTGGGGTGTCGTGCCCGACATGATCACCAGCGCCAAGGGCATAACATCGGGTTATGTGCCGATGGGCGTGGTGATGATGCGCGATCACATCGCGCGCCATTTCGACGACAACTGGATCCCGGTGGGCTCGACGCAAACTGCCAACCCAATCGCCTGCGCCGCCGCGGTGGCAACGCTCGAGGCCTATGAAGAAGACGGCCTGATCGAGAATGCCGCGGCGATGGGCGTGGTCCTCCGCGACGGTCTAGAAAAATTAAAAGCGAAACATGACGTTATAAGCGACGTCCGCAACCTCGGCCTGCTGGCATGCATCGAACTGGTATCCGATGGCGTCACGCGCGAGCCGTTGTCGGCGTCGTTCGGCCATGACGAGAGTATTGCCTGGATCAAACGCCGGGTGCTCGAGCTCGGCCTCGAAGTGCGCGTCAGCGACCACTTTATTTTGATCGGCCCGCCGCTCTCGATCACGGCAGAGGAAATCGCCTGGGCGATGACCGTGTTCGATGTAATATTGGGAGAGGTGGACGAGCGCCTCAAAGCGGCTTGAGAAAGCAAACTGACGCCAGTTGATAACGCCGGAGTCAACAGCATGGCATTACATTCGCTCGACCACGTCACCATCCGCCCGCGCGACCTAGAAGCAACGCGGGATTTCTATGTCAACATTGTCGGCCTTCGGGACGGCCAGCGCCCGCCGTTCGGATTTCCCGGCTATTGGCTCTATGCCGGAGAGGTGCCAGTCATCCATCTCGTCGGCGCCGGCAATCCGACCGATGACTTTGTTGGCTATTCCGGGGCCACTCAGCCCGCAGCCGGCTCAGGCGCGGTCGACCATGTCGCCTTTACCTATGACGCGGAAGATTATGACAAGACCTGCGCCGCCATTGCAGCGCTCGGATTCGCCAGCAAGAGCCAAACCGTGCCCAAATTGGGCCTCCGGCAACTCTTCATCAAAAATCCGGATGACGTTCTCGTCGAGCTAAATTTCCCGGTCGCATAGCTCGGCCTCACTCAATAGCCAGCCTTGGGGTCGACCAGATGGTGCGGCACCTCGCCAGCGCGAATGCGGCGCACATTGTCCGCTACCAAGCGCGCACCGGATCTGGCATTGGTCACCGACGCGATATGCGGCGTGACGGTGATGTTGGGCACTCGCCACAACGGATCATCGGCAGGCAGAGGCTCCGCCCGCGTGACGTCGAGCACGGCCTGTCCAAGGCGGCCTGATTCGAGAGCGGCGATCAAATCCGCCTCGACCACGAGGCCGCCGCGCGCGCCGTTGATCAGGCATGCCCCTTGCGGCAAGGCGCTCAATGTCCGGCGGTTGATGATGCCTTCGGTATCCGGTGTCAGCGGTAAAAGGCAAACTAAGATTTCGCATCCCGCGAGGAATTCGTCCAGGCGCCCGAGACCGGCGAAACTCTCCACACCCGGCAGGCGTTTCTCACGCCGGCTCCAGCTGCGGACAGCAAAACCGATATGTTGAAGTGCCTCGGCCGCGGCGGCGCCGAGAACGCCGAGGCCCATGATGCCAACGCACCGTTCCTGCGCAAACGGCTGGCCGAGCGGCCGCCAGACCTGTTGTTGTTGCTGTGCCTTGTAGGCGGACACCTGGCGGTGGCAGAAAAGCGTATGCAACAAAACATATTCGCGCATGCCCTGGGTCAGATTACCGTCGACCATGCGCGTCATCGGCACGCCGTCGGGCAAGGTCGTGGCGGCGAGCAAATGATCGACGCCAGCGCCAAGTGAGGCGATCAGCTTTAAATTGGGAAAGCGCAGCAACTGCTCCTGCATGGGATCCCATACCAGCGCGACTTCGACCTCGCGCACCTCCCCGACATCGGGCCAGATTCGAAATTCGAGATCCGGCAAGGCCTCGGCAAAGGCGGCGCGCCACTCGTCTGGATCGTCCGTCCGGCTGCAAAAGATCAACGACATGGGCGCTCAAATATCATGATTTGCTCCGGCTGACCTCAAGAAACTTCATTCGTCTGGCAGCATCGCACGCAGGCGATAAACAAGTTCGAGTGCAGCACGCGGGCTGAGTGAATCAACGTCCGTTGTGAACAGCGCAGCGCGCAGTTCGTCCGCCGAGCCCTTCCCCGCGGCACGTGTCCCGGAGCGCGGCCGAGGAACAGCGAACAACGGTAAATCTTCCGCTAAGCGCGCCACGGCACCGCTTTGCTCGCCCTTTTCCAGCGTCGCCAGGATTTCTTCGGCACGGCTCAGCACCGCTTCGGGCAGGCCGGCCAGGCGCGCCACGTGAATGCCATAGGAGCGATCGGCGGCGCCGCTGATAACCTCATGCAGGAACACCACATCGTCCTGCCACTCCTTGACCCGCATGGTGTTGCAGGAGAGCCGGTCGAGCTTCGGCGCGAGCGCGGTCAACTCGTGATAATGGGTGGCAAACAGGGTGCGGCATTTGTTGACTTCATGGAGATGCTCAACCGCGGCCCAGGCGATGGAGAGGCCGTCGAAGGTGGCGGTGCCGCGCCCGATCTCATCGAGAATTACCAGCGCCTTGGGCCCGGCGAGATTGAGGATCGCCGCCGTCTCGATCATTTCCACCATGAAGGTTGAGCGCCCGCGCGCCAAATCGTCCGCCGCGCCGACGCGGCTGAACAAGCGGTCGACAACACCGATATGAGCGCGCTCGGCAGGCACGAAAGAACCCATCTGCGCAAGCACGGCGATCAGTGCGTTTTGCCTGAGAAATGTGCTTTTCCCCGCCATGTTGGGACCGGTGACGAGCCACAGATGACGCTCCGGCCCGAGGTCGCAATCGTTGGGCACATATTTTTGCTCGCGCTCGACCAGCGCCTCGACTACGGCATGACGCCCGCCGCGGATATCGAAATCCTGGCTGCTGTCCACCACGGGGCGGCTATAATTTCGCTCGACCGCCAATTGCGCCAAGCCCGAGGCGACATCGAGAACCGCGGCGGCGCGCGCCAGGCGTGCGATATCTTCAGCCCGCGCGGTGACCTCACCGAGCAGTTGGTCGAACAACTGCAATTCCAGCTCGAGCGCTTTCTGCGCCGCATTGTTTATTTTATTTTCAAGCTCGCCCAGTTCGACCGTGGTGAACCGCACCGCACTTGCCAATGTCTGGCGATGGATGAACCCGTCGCCGAGCTTGACTGCATTGCGTTCGCTGACATCGACAAAATAGCCGAGCACATTGTTGTGCTTGATCTTGAGGCTTTGGACATCGGTTTCAGCCCGGTAGCGCGCTTCCATATTGGCGATCAGGCGCCGACTTTCATCACGCAGGGTGACGATTTCGTCGAGCGGCGTGCTATATCCGGCAGCGATAAAACCGCCGTCGCGGACGAACAAGGGCGGCGTCGGCACCAGCGCCTTGGCCAAGCGCGCGGCGAGAACATCATGCTGCCCGAGGCCCTCAGTCATGGCGCCGAGAGCGCCCAGAGCGGCCATCGTTTCGCCGGACACCGCCAATTCGCCAGGCTTATCAAGAATGGCGCGCAGGCGCGGCGCGAGGGCAAGCCCATCACGCACTGCCGCCAGATCGCGCGGACCGCCGCGCCCGATGGTGAGACGCGAGAGTGCGCGTTCGATATCGGGAAACGCTCTGAGGGCACTGCGCATGGCCTCACGCGCCGCTGTGCCGGTGACGAAAACATCGACCTGGTCGAAGCGCCGCGCGATCGCATCCGGAGCGGTGAGCGGTGCGGCCAGGCGGGCATGCAGAAGACGGGCGCCAAGGCCCGAAACGGTGCGGTCGATGACCGAAAGAAGCGAGCCCTTGCGCCCCCCGGTGAGCGCATGTGTCAGTTCCAAATTGCGCCGGGTGGAGGCATCGATGGCCATGCTCGCGTCTTCGGATACCGCGCTCAAAGCGGCGAGACGCGGCAGCTTGCCCTTTTGCGTGATGCTGACATATTCGACAATCGCACCCGCCGCCGCCAGTTCCGCACGACCAAACTCACCGAAGCCGTCGAGTGCAGCCACATTGTAGAGCGCGCACAGGCGGCGCTCGCCGGCCAGGCTGTCGAACAGACGCGCCGGCTGCGGCGAGAGGGCGGCCTTCCATGCAGCAAAAAGCTCGAACAGCTCCGGTGTCTCCAGCATCGTTTCGGAAATCAGTATCTCGCCCGGCGCGAGTTGGGCGAACGCGGCTGGCAGTCCTGCCGGCGCACAATTCATAACGCGGAACTCGCCCGTCGACATGTCGCACCACGCCACCGCCCACTGCCCTTCCGCCCGACCCAAAGCGACCAGATAGTTTGATGCGCGCGCATCGAGAAGCGAATCCTCGGTGAGCGTGCCAGGGGTGACGAGCCGCTCAACCTCGCGCGCCACCACCGCCTTGGCGCCGCGCTTTTTCGCCGCCGCCGGATCTTCGGTCTGTTCACACACCGCCACCTTGAAGCCGGCATGAATGAGCTTTTCGAGATAGCCGTCAGCGGCCCGCACCGGTACGCCGCACATCGGTATGTCCTGGCCAGCATGTTTGCCGCGCTGTGTGAGGGCGATGCTGAGCGCCGCTGACGCCTGCACCGCATCATCGAAGAACAGCTCGTAGAAATCACCCATGCGATAGAACAGCAGGGTCTCAGGATGGTCGCGCTTGATCGCCAAATATTGCGCCATCATCGGCGTCGTTGCCGGCAGTTCGTCTGGCCCGGATATTGTCGCTTTCTTGTCCATTGCACGAGACGGTAACACAGGGGAGGATTGTCGAAACACTTTGCGTTAAGGCCTGGGCGACCCTGGGCGTCCCTGGGCCAGAGCATAAATTGCCGCGCGCTGCACGGCCGTAAACAAAACATCGTAAGACCGGGAAAGCGCTATGGTTTGGCGAGACGTACCCTTAGGCCGATGGCTGCGCGCGGTGAGCATTGCCGCGGCTCCCCTGGCGCTCGGCTTTATCGTGCTCGCCGCGCTCGGCCTGCTGGCGCCGGGTGTCGCCGCACTGACCTGGCTCGGCCTGACTTTGATCAGCGCCGCCGCCATTCATTGGCTGCTCGGCGATTTGCTCCAGGTAAAAAACCAATTGGAGCAATTGGTGCGCGGCGGTGCAGTCACCGCGGCAAGCGCGCGAACGCGCATCGGCCGCGAATTGACTCAGTCCGGGCAGCGCGCCGAACGTGAAATTGGGCAGCGCACGGCGCGCCTTAGAAGCGACGTGGACGGCATGGAACGTGCCTTGGACGCGCTGCCCGGTCCGGTGTTGCTGCTAAACGAGGGGCACAAAGTGGTGCGCGCCAACCGAGCCTCGGAGAATTTGCTCGGCGGCGAACTTGCGGGACGCGACATGTCGGCCGTGCTGCGCAACCCTGACGTCGTCGCAGCGCTGGAAGAGGCGGAGCGCACGGGCGCCGGACAAGATGCCGCCTTTACCTTACAGGCGCCAGTGCGACGTCATTTTTCCGCCCGGATCGAGCCGCTCAAGGAGCATGCGGCGGACGGCACCGCGATCGTGCTAGCGCTGGTCGATATGACGGCAGTGCGCCGCGCCGATCAAATGCGCGCCGATTTCGTCGCCAACGCGAGCCATGAAATTCGTACGCCGCTCGCGACATTGAGCGGCTTCATCGAAACCCTGAGCGGGCCCGCCAAGGACGATGCCGAGGCGCGCGGGCGCTTCCTCGCCATCATGGCCCAGCATGCTGAACGCATGACGCGGCTGGTGGAGGATTTACTCTCGCTCTCGCGCATCGAGATGAACGAGCAGACGCCGCCGACGGATCGCGTGGACCTACCGGCAGTGCTCGCTACTGTTGCCACAAATCTCGAATTTCGCGCCGCCGCGCGCGCAGCAACCATCGAACAAGATATCGCGGCGGGCCTTCCGCCCTTAACCGGCGATGCCGGCGAACTGACGCAGCTCTTTCAAAACCTTGTCGACAACGCGATCAAATATGGCGGCGAAGGCGGCACTGTGCGCATCCGCGCGTGGCACGAAGCATCGGACCAAGGCGCCGCCACCAGCGGCGCTTCACAAGCCGGCGATATCCTGGTGTCGATCGCCGATGAGGGCGACGGCATAGCACGCCAGCACTTGCCGCGTCTGACCGAACGTTTCTATCGCGTCGATACCGCGCGTTCGCGCGAGCTTGGCGGCACCGGCCTCGGGCTCGCCATCGTCAAACATGTCGCCAGCCGCCACCGCGCAACGCTGGCAATCGAATCGGAGACGGGAAAAGGCAGCATCTTCACGCTCCGCTTCCCGCACACCGCGCGCACACCACAACAAGACTGATCCGATTTCCAAAATCAGGTGTTGCAAACGATAATCATTCGCAATAACATTTGGATGCTCGAAACAAAGCTCTGTTACGCAACGGCAACATCCCGCTCATAGGAAGTTAACCAAACCGTGGCAAGATGCCTCACGGCAAACGGCAATATAAATGCACAAACAAACTGTTGAGCGGCTCCGAAACGGTCAGCTTTCCAAACGCAAGCAAACTGATATTCGAGTGAGATGGCTGACGCGAGCAAGTTTAAGCAGCACCCCGGCAAAACAAGGCAATTGGAACACACCAATGATTGAGCGATTGAAGATAAACCAAACGCATACCCGCCGGATCGCCCGCGCCGGGCTTCTGATGAGCGCAGCTATCATCAGCGCGCCACTTATATTGGCGGCCCCCGCCGCCGCGGACGACCTATCCGATATCAAAGCGGAAAACGCCGCACTAAAAAACCAGATCGAAAGCCTGGCCCGCGATCTGCAAGAACTACGCGACGATGTGCATCAGAACGAGCAAGCGGTCGCCGCGGTTAAGGCCGAATCTTACGCTGCGGGCCCGACCGTCACGTCTGGACAGGCAAACACCTCTCTCAGCATATCCGGCCAGCTCAGCCGCATGGTTTTCTATGCCGACGACGGCAATCAGGCGCGCTGGTTTCAGGCCGACAATGACATGGCGTCGACCCGCTTGCGCTTTGCCGGCAAGACCAAAATGGACGAGGATTGGACCGCCGGCATGCTGATCGAGGCGGAGTTCGCATCAAACTCGACCGCCGACGTCACGATTGACCAAAATACCTCTGTTATCGCCAGCAACAGCTTCACCGAGCGCAAACTCGAGCTGTGGTTTAACAACGCCAAGTTGGGCAAGCTCTATTTAGGCCAGGGATCGACCGCCTCCGACGGTTCGGTAGAAGTGGATTTGTCCGGCACTGGGGCAATCTCAAGTTCCGGCTTCTCCAGTCTCGGCAGTTCCTTGTTATTCCGTCTCTCAGGCACCGGGGGCACGTCGTCGGGCGTGACGGTAGATGATCTGTTCGACACCCAGGACGGCCTGAGCCGAGATGACCGGGTACGTTATGACAGCCCGACATTCGCCGGCGTCAAGCTTTCGACCTCCTGGGTCGACGGCGATGAATGGGATGTCGCGGCGCGTTATGGCCGCGAATTCGATGGCTATGAAGTGGCTCTTGCCACCAGCTACTGGGATGCCTCACCAACAGCTCAAAAAACCGGCCTTGGCTTTTCCGGCTCGGTCAAGGCGCCGTTCGGCACCAGCCTGACCGGCAGCTATTCCGTTGAGGACCTGGAAGCGGCGGGCCGCGACGATGAGCAATTCTGGTACGTCAAACTCGGCCATGACTTTGAACTGACGGAAATTGGCGGCACTGCCGTCAGCATCGATTATGCCGAAACGGAAAATGCCGGCGGGAGCAATCGCGAAGGCACGTTCTACAGCATCGCCGCTGTACAAAAAATCGACAAGCTCAGCACCCAGTTTTATGCCACCGTCGGCATGTTTGAGGCCGATATCCCCGCCGTGCAAACCGAGGATATCACCATCGGCGGCGTTGGCGCCCTGATGAAATTTTAGCGGGAGAGACGCTATGCGCCGCGCCCATCCATTTCTCCGTTGTGGCCACTTAAAATCTGCCGCCGTGTTGCTGGTCACCGTTATGCTCGCTGTTTCCGCCTGTGGCGGCAAGCCGCTGCATACCAGCAAATGGCAGGATCCCGCCGATGAAATGGAGCCCGGCCCGGGTCTGTTCTCCGGCGCAGACGGCGAATTCACGATCCACGCCGAGTAGTTCGCCAGAGTTCTAAATCGCTCTGCAAAGCCGCCGTCATAAAACCGTAACATTGGCGGAGTATGTCTCGCCTGTCCGATAGCGCTGCCGACATGATTCAGGCGGCGCGACGGCGTATTGATTCATGGGCGCGAGCGGAGGCCGCAAGCGCGTGCAGCTACTCATTCTTCTCATCGCGCTCGGCGCGATCGCCGCGTTCGGCTATTTTCTGGCACGGCGGAGATTGCTTGGCACCGCTGGCAAACAAGCAATTCGCCCGCATTCCATGCCGAGCTATCACGGCTGGTATGTCGCTCTTTGGTGCGCGCTGCCGTCGCTCATCATATTGCTGTTTTGGCTGCTGTTCGAAGAGCGCATCCTTGAAGCCCTGCTGATCTCCTATCTCGGCCCAGAGTTAACCGCGCAATCCACCGACATGCTCGGCCTTTTGCTGAACGATATCCGCAATCTGGCGGCCGGCGACGCGGTAAGCCGCGAGGCCGATCCCGCGCTGGTAGCTGCGGCCGAGCGCTACAGCGCGATGCGCACGACCGCCCGCGCCGCCATGCTGGGCGGCGGCCTCGCTCTGGCCGTAGTCGGGCTGGGCTGGTCGTGGCGCCACGTCGCGCCGGCCTTTCGCGCCCGCCACAAGGTCGAACGCGTGGTGCGCGGCGCCCTGATCCTGGCTTCCTTCGTCGCCGTCGTGACGACGGTCGGCATCATCCTCTCGGTGCTGTTCGAATCGATCCGCTTCTTTTCCATCGTGCCGGTGGGCGATTTCCTGTTCGGTCTTGAATGGAGCCCGCAAACTGCCATCCGCAACGATCAGGTCGGTAGTTCGGGCGCTTTCGGCGCGGTACCGCTCTTTACCGGCACGTTGTTGATTACTTTGATCGCGATGTTGGTCGCCCTGCCGATCGGGCTGTTTTCGGCAATCTATATGGCCGAGTTCGCCAACCCTCGGGTTCGCAACACGATCAAGCCGATGCTTGAAATCCTGGCCGGCGTACCGACCGTGGTGTACGGCTTTTTCGCCGCGCTGACGGTCGCCCCTGCATTGCGCGGCGCCGGCGCCTATCTCGGCCTGGATGTCGCGTCCGAGAGCGCGCTCGCGGCTGGCGCGGTGATGGGCATCATGATCATTCCGTTCATTTCTTCGCTGAGCGATGACGCCATCGTCGCGGTGCCGCGCGCGCTGCGGGAAGGCTCACTTGCGATGGGAGCAACCCGCGCGGAAACCGTGCTGAAAGTGATCCTGCCGGCGGCGCTGCCGGGTATCGTCGCGGCCTGTTTGCTGGCCATCAGCCGCGCCATCGGTGAAACCATGATCGTCGTCATGGCGGCGGGCCTCGCGGCCAAGCTCACGGCCAATCCGCTCGACGCTGTGACCACGGTGACCGCACAAATGGTCACCCTTCTGGTCGGCGATCAGGAATTCGATAGTGCCAAAACCCTGGCCGCCTTCGCGCTTGGTCTGGCACTCTTTCTCGCCACTTTGGCGCTCAATGTCCTGGCGCTTTATATCGCGCGCAAATATCGCGAGCAGTACGAATGACGGGCGCGGGCTGGCAGGTTTCGGAATTCAGCAAGCGACGGCTGAAAAAGCGCTACCGCCGGGAACGCCGGATGAAGGTGCTCGGCATCCTGGCTATTGTCCTCGCGCTCGGCGTTTTGGTGGTGCTCATTGGCTCGGTCATCGCGCGCGGCTATCCCGCTTTCGTCAAAACGGAAATCAGGCTTGAGGTCGCTCTCGAATCCGCATTGATCGATCCCAGCGGCACCAACCAAAAGGGCGATCTGGCCGATGGAAAATACGGCAAGATCATACGCAATGCCCTGTTCAAAGCATTCCCCGAAGTCGTTGAACGCGCCGAGAGGCGTCAGTTGATCGGTTTGATGAGCAAGGGTGCGCGCTTTGAATTGCGCGGCATGATCGAGCGCGACCCCGAGCTGGTGGGGACGGTGCAGAAAATCTGGCTGACCGCCTCCAGCGATGTCGACATGATAACCAAGGGCAGCCTGCCGCGTGCTGTGCCGGAAGCGGAACGCCGCCTCGACGACCGCCAGCTTGGCTGGCTCGACCGCTTCGAGGCGGCCGAAGATTTGCGCACTGTGTTCAACGGCCGGTTTTTTACCGGCTCGGATTCGCGCGAGCCGGAATTGGCCGGCATCGGCGGCGCGCTGGCCGGATCGTTTTGGACCTTGTTGATTACCCTCGTTCTGGCCTTTCCCCTCGGCGTCGCCGCGGCGATCTATCTGCAGGAGTTTGCGCCCAAGAACAGCCTCACAGATTTTGTCGAGGTCAACATCAACAATTTGGCCGCCGTGCCCTCGATCGTCTTCGGCTTGCTCGGATTGGTTATTTTCATTCAGCTTTTCGAGCTGCCACGCTCGACCGCTATCGTCGGCGGACTAACGCTGATGCTGATGACGCTGCCCACCATCATCATCGCCACGCGCGCCGCACTTTCCGCGGTACCGCCTTCCATTCGCGAAGCCGCGCACGGCGTCGGCGCCTCGCCGCTGCAAGTGGTGTCGCATCATGTGCTGCCGCTGGCGATGCCGGGGATCATGACCGGGACGATTATCGGCATGGCCCGCGCGCTCGGCGAAACGGCACCACTCCTGATGATCGGCATGGTCGCATTCATCGTTGATATCCCCTCGGCGCCATTCGATTCAGCAACCGCCCTTCCCGTACAAATTTTTCTGTGGGCAGATAGTCCGGAACGCGGATTCACCGAAAAAATGTCCGCCGCAATTCTCGTCCTGCTTGCCTTCCTCATCATCATGAATGCGCTTGCAGTCTATCTGCGGCGGCGTTTCGAAATCCGCTGGTAGGCGGGCGTGACTGAATCTTGAAAGAGACAATGCCATGACCATACCAATAACCGGGACGACAATGGACCCGGCAAGCATTCAGGAAGAACAGGCGCCGGCGCACAAGATGCAGATCACGGGGCTTAACGTATTTTATGGCGCCAACCAGGCGCTGTTTGATGTTGATATGAATGTTGCCGAAAAGCGCGTGAGCGCGTTGATCGGCCCGTCAGGCTGCGGCAAATCGACTTTCCTGCGCTGCTTGAACCGCATGAACGATATCATTGAGGGCTGCAACGTGAGCGGCGAAGTGCTGCTCGACGGCGGCGATATCTACGCCCGCGAACTTGACGTCATTCAGCTTCGCGCCCGCGTCGGCATGGTCTTCCAAAAACCAAATCCGTTTCCCAAATCGATCTATGACAATGTCGCCTATGGGCCGCGCATTCACGGCCTCGCCGAAAACGCCGGCGAGCTCGATGAAATCGTCGAAAATAGTTTGCGCCGGGCCGGGCTGTTCGTTGAGGTAGCCGATCGCATGAACGCGTCTGCCACCAGCCTGTCGGGTGGACAACAACAGCGCCTCTGCATAGCGCGCGCCATCGCCATCAGTCCCGAAGTTATTTTGATGGATGAGCCGTGCTCGGCGCTTGATCCAATCGCCACCGCCAAGGTGGAGGAACTGATCGACGAGTTGAAAGAGGACTTCACCATCGCCATCGTTACGCACAATATGCAGCAAGCAGCCCGCGTTTCTCAGTACACCGCGTTTTTCCATTTGGGAAAGCTAGTGGAGTTCGGCGATACCGAAGCCATATTTACCAACCCGGAAGAGAAGCGCACCCAAGATTACATCACTGGGCGCTTCGGCTAAACCGCAAGAACGCCTGAAAGGACGAGGCCATGCCTAAGCATACCGTCAAGCGCTATGACGAAGAACTCAACCAGATGACCGACACCATTCTGCGCATGGGCGGCATGGTCGAGCAGCAATTGGCCAAGGCCATCACGGCGTTGATAAAACGCGATCCGGAACTGGCCGCGACGGTCATCGCCGACGACCAACCTATCGACCAACTCGAGCATGAAATCGACCAGCTGGTGATGCGTCTTCTCGCTCTCCGCCAACCGATGGCGGCCGATCTCCGACTGATCACTGCGTCGCTCAAAATATCGAGCGATTTAGAACGGATCGGCGATTACGCTGCCAACGTCGCCAAACGGGCGAGCGCGCTTTCCCAGGTCGAACCAATGCGCCCGGTGGCGGTCATCCCGCGCATGTCGCAAATCGTCCAGGGCATGATCAAGGATGTATTGGACGCCTATCTGGCGCGCGATGCCGAGAAGGCGCTGGCGGTGTGGCGGCGCGATGAAGAAGTGGACGAGACCTATAACAGCCTATTCCGCGAGCTACTGACCTATATGATGGAAGATCCGCGCCACATCACGCCGTGCACTCATCTTCTGTTTATCGCCAAGAACATCGAGCGTATGGGCGATCACGCCACAAATATCGCCGAGACCATCACCTTTCTCGTGACCGGCAAGCCACTCAGCGAGGCGCGCCCCAAGGGCGATACGACGCCGTTCGCAACGGCGCCGGATCGTGCCGGCGATGAGGCCGTAAAGCCGTGAACCCGTGAACCCGTGAAACCATATGTGCTTGTGGTCGACGATGAGGCCGATCTGCTGACTTTGGTGCGCTACAATCTTGAACGCGGCGGCTTCGAAGTCGGCGAGGCGGTGAACGGCGAGGAGGCGATGACGATGATCGCCGAGCGCTGCCCGGATCTCGTTATTCTAGACTGGATGATGCCGCGGATTTCCGGCATCGAAGTTTGCCGCCGCATTCGCCGCGCAACTCAGACGCAGAATCTGCCGATCATCATGCTGACAGCGCGTGGCGAGGAAAGCGACCGGGTGCGCGGTCTCGATTACGGCGCCGACGATTATATCGTCAAGCCGTTCTCACCGAGCGAATTGGTGGCGCGGGTGCGCGCCGTGCTGCGCCGGCTGCGCCCCGCTTTTGAAGCCGAGATCATTCAGTTCGCCGACGTGACCATGGACCTCGCTAAATACCGGGTGACACGCGGCGGCGACCCAATTCGTTTGGCCCCGACAGAATTTCGCCTCCTGCGCCACTTCATGGAGCATCCCGGCCGCGTCTTCAGCCGTGAGCAATTGCTCGATGCCGTGTGGGGGCGGGAAATATATCTTGAATCGAGAACGGTCGATGTCCATGTCCGGCGCCTACGCAGAACACTAAACGCCGGCGGAAAACAGGATATTATCAGGACCGTGCGCGCCGCTGGATACGCGTTGGACGAGCACGCCTAACAAATTTTGGTTAGGTCGGTACAAGCTCTCACGCGGCGATCAAGGAATCGCCAATTGCTTGTAGTACATATTGCTTGTAGTACATAATGTCCTACAAGCTGAATGTCGCCGTTTGAGCGCTGGCCGTGCTTGCAATGTGCTACCGGCGCGTTTTAACGCCCCTTAGAAGGAATACCATATTTTGCGATCATTTAGCTCGCGCATACTAGCAATGGTGGTTGATAGCACCTTGTAACTAAACAATAAAACGATGTATATACTTGTGTGATCAGTCTGTTAGTGGTATGTGCTACAGAGTTAGACACGAGATAAATTTCCGTTCGGCATCATATATGGCGCAGCATGGCTGTACGACATGCAAATTCAGGCCGGGCGATGGTTGACAACCGCCCCGACAGCGGCAATGGCGAGGCGCGCGCCAAGGCGCCGTCGCCCTGGTCAGTCAGAGGCGTCTCGAGGGAAGCCCGCGCGAAGGCGAGCAAAGCCGCGGCACGGCGCTGAGAGACCATTGGCGAATGGGTCACCAACGCGCTCACCCAAGCCGCCAACGAAGAACTCGGCACCGGCCCACGCCGCGACCAGTCGCAATATGGGCAGGCTGGACTGCCAGCTTCAACCGCACAGGACGATACGCCACTTGGCAAGGCACTGCTTGCCTTGGCGGAACGCTTCGAGCGCTCGGAGACGCGCAACGACGCAATCATTTCTTTAGTGGAGCGGATGGAAGGCGCTGAATATAAGGGCAGAGAAGTGAGCGTCATGGCCGAACAGATCGGCCTAGTGGAGCAGCGTTCGCGCGCCCTCACATTGCTGGTCGAGCGGCTGGAATCGGCTGAAAAACGCGAAGATTCGTTGCTTACCTTGATGCATGGCGTGGCCGAGAGAGCGGAACGCGGCGAGGAGCGCATCATAGCTGTAACGCGCGGGCTCGCCGATTTAGCACTAAGTTTAGAAACCGCGCTCACCCGAAATAATGTCCGCACGGCGCAGAGCATCAGCAATTTCGTTGCGCCGCTTGAAGATGCGGTCAACGCCCTTGGCAATCGCATGTCTTCGACTTCTCAACGAGCCGCGCAAGAGGCGCCACCACCACCAGCAGCGGCACAGTTTTACGACACTCCAGACGGGTCTGCCGCGAGCGACGGGGCGAGTGAACCGCAACTCTATAGCCCGGTGTCACAAGCCCAATCGCTACAGCAGGGCGGCGCTGAAAAGAGTGAGCGCCTCAAATTTGATTTCAATGCGTTGAATGCGCGGGCGATTAAGAACAGCCAGCGCTTGGCCGATGAATTGGACGAGTCCGGCGCAGAAGACGGAGATGACGACAGCAGCTGGGTTAGCAAGCAAGGCAATTCAGAAACCGACGATCCTTCGGTAGACCAGGCAAACGCTAAAGCCGACGCCAAGACGGTCGACAACGCCAAGTCGGTCGACAAATCCAAGTCGCTCGACGACGATGATTGGGCGAGCGAATATATGGTCGAAGATGGCGCCCAGAACAGCGCCCAAGCAATAACTGCGGACGACCTGCGTGAACCAACGTTGGACGATGCAAGCCCCGTCACGGCCGCCGCCCCAGCCGCTGAAGATAAACCAGTGGTCAGCGAAGAAGATGAAATGCTGCTGGCGCTGAAACAAGCGATCAGACCGGATAAACCGTAACCGACTGTTTCCATACAAAAAGCTTCGGTTTGTCAGCCTGTCGCCGGTTGCCTAAGGCGTCTCAGGAGCATCCACATCCGACCGCGCCACGCTCTGCCTGTGCGCCACCGTCAACCACAGCAACAAAGCCAATCCTGGCAATGCGGCGAGCGTCGTCACCAGGAAAAACGGCGCCCAATCCAGCATCTCGGCCAGTCGCCCCGCTGGCGCGGCAAGAAAAGTGCGACCAAGCGCCGCGATAGCGCTCAACAGCGCATATTGCGTCGCCGTGTAGGCGAGATTGCACAGGCTCGACAGATAGGCCACAAGCGCCGCCGTTCCCATGCCTCCGGCGAGATTCTCAACCCCAACCGCGGCGGCCAGCATGCCGGTATCGTGACCGACCATGGCCTGAACGGCGAACATCATATTGGAGAGCATCTGCAAACCGCCGCAAATCCATAGCGCCCACAGCATGCCCATTTGAGCGATCAGCCACCCACCGGCAACAAATCCCACCATCGTGGCGCCAAAGCCGAAAATCTTGCCGACGTAGGCGATCTCAGCATTGCTGAAGCCGAGCTCGACCATGAAATAACCGGTCATCACACCGGCCATGGAATCGCCGAGCTTGAAAAAGACGATGAACAGCAGAATGACGAGCCACAGTGGGCGGGTCGTGAAATCGGCGAAGGGGCCGATCACCGCGCCGTAAGCCCAGGCAAGAACCACCGCCCGCCGTCCCGTCAATTCGGGCCGGCTAGCCAAATACTCACCAACCCGACGCTCGCGGCGCTCGGTCTCGATGTCGATGCCACGCACTGGCTCGCGGCTCAGCAGGATCGTCGCGACACCGATGAGCATGAGCGCGGCCATAATAAAATAGACCACGCTCCAATCGAGCCCCTCGGCCAGATAAAGCGCGCCGGCTCCGGAAACCAGCATGCCGACACGATAGCCCAAGACCACCGTGCTGGCACCGACGCCAATCTTTTCCTCTTCGAGAAGCTCCACTCGGTAGGCGTCGATCACCACATCCTGACTAGCGCTGCAAAACGAGACAAGCAGCGCAAAACCCGCCATCAGCGCCGGATTCGCCGCCGGATCGGTGAGCGCCATGGCGCAAATCGCGGGTATCAGCGCCACTTGGCTGGCCACCGTCCAGCCGCGGCGCTGCCCGAGCCAGCGCGTCAGCAGCGGAAACGGCGCCCGGTCGAGGAGCGGCGCCCACAGGAATTTCAGTGTGTAGGGCAGGGTCACGGCAGAGAACAGGCCGACCGTCGTCTTGTCGATGCCTTCGCGTGCTAGCCATATGCCCAGCGTACCCAACACCAGAGCGAGCGGCAGGCCGCTCGAGAGACCGAGAAAGAGGATCGCGGCGATGCGCCGGTCCCGGTAATTGAGAAGTGTGGCGCGCCAAGATTTCCCGGCAGCCGAGCCGAGCCCGTCTCCTGGCGGCGTGGCGGGAGAGCGGCCGTTAGTCACGATATGCTCGCCGGGTTGCCTTCAGAGTTGGTCCCTGTCATGCGGCTGGTTCAGGTACATCTCGGGTCCGCGCGGCACGATGCGGGTCGGATTGAGGCTCTCATGGCTGCGGTAATAATGTTCCTTGATGTGACGGAAATTGCACAGCTCAGCGATGCCCGGGATTTGGTATAGCTCCCGTAAGTAACTGGAAAGGCACGGATAGTCTGCGATTCTTCGGAGATTGCATTTGAAGTGCCCGAAATAGACAGGATCGAAACGCACCAGCGTCGGAAACAGCCGCCAATCCGCTTCGGTCAATTGTGCGCCGCATAGATAGCGCCGCGTCCGCAATCTCTCTTCCAGCCAATCGAGCGCCGCAAAGAGTTGATCAAAGGCTTGCTCATAGGCGCGCTGAGCAGCGGCAAACCCGGTGCGGTAGACGCCGTTGTTGATGTCGGCATAGACCCGGTCATTGACCGCATCTATTTCACTTCGTAGCTCAAGTGGACAGTAATCAGGCGTTTCGGCTGTCAGCGCAGCGAATTCGCTGTTCATCATGCGAATGATCTCGGAAGATTCATTGCTGACGATTGTGGCGCGTTCCCTGTCCCACAACACCGGCACCGTAACGCGGCCGGAATAATCGCTCCGCGCTTGGGTATAGATTTCGTACATGTAGCCGGCGGCGAACAGCGGATCGGCGATGCAGCCCTCACTATCGCCAAACTGCCAACCCTGATCCGCCATGAATGGATCGACGACCGAGACGCTGATCGCGTCTTCTAAGCCTTTGAGTTGGCGATATATTAATGTGCGGTGGGCCCAAGGGCAGGCGAGTGAGATATAGAGATGATAGCGCCCTTTCTCCGCCTTGAAGCCGGACGCACCGTCGGCCGTGATTTGATCGCGGAACTGGGTGTCGGCGCGCACGAAACTGCCGTCCTTTGAGCGCACCTCAAGCGTTTCAGTTTGCCAAACGCCGTCCACCAACTGGCCCATTCCTGCGCTCCCCCTAAATCCGTCGTCGCCCCGTCATACAACGATATGACAAATGGCAAAGCATTGAAATTAAACGTATTTACGGCGCCCTTATACGGCCGGTGGGCGCCCGCTCGCGGCCACGAGTTGGGCAATATCCGATTCGGGCTTGGGGCCGAAATGAGAAATTACTTCGGCCGCAGCCAAAGCGCCAAGCCGGCCGCAGCGCGCTAAATCGAAATCATGGGTGATGCCGTAGAGGAATCCGGCGGCATAGAGATCACCAGCGCCAGTGGTATCTTTCACCCGCGCCACAGGCGCCGCGCCAATGACGTGGACTTCGCCGCGTCCGACCACGACCGAACCATGCTCGCTCCGCGTCAGCGCTGCGATTTCGCAATGTTTGCTGACTTGCTGAAGCGCGGCGTCGAAATCTCCAACCTGATAGAGCGAAAGGATCTCATCCTCGTTGGCAAACAGAATGTCGACATGATGCTCGACCAACTCGCGCAGTTCTGCACGATGACGCTCGACGCAAAACGGGTCAGACAGGCTGAGAGCCACCCGCCGGCCATGCGCTGCGGCGATTCCTTGCGCCTTACGAAAGGCCTGCTTGGCGCCAGGCGGGTCCCAGAGATAACCTTCCATATAGGTAATCTTGGCGGCGGCAATGAACGCTTCGTCGATGTCGTCGGGGCCAAGTTCGACACAAGCTCCGAGATAGGTGTTCATGGTGCGCTGCGCATCGTCGGTAACAAGGATCAGGCAGCGCGCTGTGGGTGCGCTGTCGACCGAGGGTGCGGTCTCGAAGCGCACGCCCGCTGCACCAATATCGTGGCCGAATACACCGCCCAGCGTGTCTTCACTGATCTTGCCGACATAACCCGCCGCGCCGCCCAGCAAGGCCAGCCCGACCATGGTATTGGCGGCAGAGCCGCCCGATACTTCAACGCCCACCCCCATCGCGCCGTACAACGCCTCGGCCTGCACGGCATCGATCAATGTCATGGTGCCCTTGGCCAGCGCGTGATCGACGAGAAAAGAATCCTCGGCGTGGGCAATCACATCGACGATCGCATTGCCAATGCCGACCACATCCATACTGGGTTGCGTCATATTTTCTCTCCGATTCATCCGCGCCAGGGGTTGTTGCGGGCCGCACTATAAGGGGCTTGGTGCTTTCTATCCACCAGTACCCCGTACCTATTCGACATTGCGCACGACTTGCGCAGGACAAGAGTGCTGTAACGCGCCGGACATAGCTTGCAGCGCCGGTGGCAACGCAATACAAGCCGCCCTTGAGCGGACGGGAGGATGCGCTTTGGCGCACCGTAGCAATCCGGAGATGGCATCATGATAGAAGCGCTGGTCCTGGCGTTCGAACAACTCGGCGACAAGCGTATCCGCCGACCGATGCTGTGGACGATCTTGCTCACATTGGCTGTCTCCGCGCTGTTGATCGCCGGCGCGGCCGCCCTGTTTGCACTCTGGGAAGTGTCCGGCTTCTTCTTGTTTGATTGGGCGTTGGCCTTGCTGGGTGGCATCGCCGCAGCGTTCGTCGCCTGGATGTTATTTCCGATCCTGGCGGCGGAGTTTCTTTATATGTTCGTCGATCAAGTCGCGGACGCGGTCGAGGCGCGCCATTATCCCCGCCTGCCGCGGCCCAACCCGGCGACATTTTGGCAATATGCGGTTGCCGGCATTCGCCTCGCCCTGGTGATGACCTTTTTCAACCTGCTTATACTGCCGCTGGCGTTGATTCCGGTTGTCCAGGTCGTATATCCGATTATCTATTTGATCGTTAACGGCGCCTTGTTAGGGCGCGAGTTTTTTGAAATTGTCGCGCCGCGGCGCATGGATTTTGCGGCGGTGCGTAAATTGCGACGCAAGCACCGCAGCAAATTATTTGTCGCAGGCATTGTAATTGCATTATTATTCTCAATTCCGCTGGTTAATTTAATTGCGCCGGTCGTGGCGACTGCATTTATGGTCCATATCTTCCACGGCTTGCGCGACGGCGGCGGCAAACGAAGCGAATCGCGATCGTGAGCGAATGACGGAAACAGAAATGTTCCGCCGCAAAAGCAACGAACCAGGAGGCCGCAGGTCCATGGCCGGCAGCAATAGTGACGAACCCCACGTGATCTCACGCCTGTCCAGTAATTCGATGAATGTGGACGGCGCCGGTCGCGCCGTGCAATTCCATCCCGATGTTCCAAATCGAATCATCGGCTCGCATCCGCAAGTCCTGTCTGAAGCACCGCAAGAGTTTGCCTCGGATTCCAGGCGCCTGACAGTCGGCAGGGATATGAGCCTGAGCAGCGCGGAGATATCGGATTGCGACCGCTTGGTGATCGAAGGCACGATCGAGGGCAACCTGAACAGCGCCCGCTACCTCGAAATCGATTATGGCGGCGTCTTTAGGGGCACGGCGGTGGTCGACAATGCCGAGATCGCCGGCACTTTCGAGGGCGAATTGACGGTGCATAACCGCCTCGCCATTCATGCTTCAGGCCTGGTTCTAGGTCAGGTACGCTATGGCCAATTAGAGGTCGAGCGCGGCGGGCGGATAAACGGCCAAGCCGAACAGGACGGTAAGAACCGCGAGGCCGACCCGCAACTAATCGGCGATGGCAGCCAGGAAATCACATTTCCAAACCCAACGTTCTTGCCTGAAACGGATTGATGATACGGCGCTCGACCGGCATGCGGCCGGCTCGAGCGGGCACGTTAGCACTTGCGCTGAGCTTGCTTGTCCTCGCCGCGTGCGGCGCGCCCGGCGGCACGGCGCGCGACAGCAACTCCCAACCACCAAGTAAAGCAGCGGAATCGTCGTCCGAAGCACTGTCTTCAAACGCGGCGCTCGATCCGCCAGCGCCGGGGCAAGCTCTCGAGCCACCCGTTGCTCCGGAACAGAAAACCACGCGGGCGCCGGCCGTGCCGCTCACCCCCGTCGCGCCGATCGCGCCGATCAATGATGATCCGGATCAGTTGATGGGTCTGGCACCTCACGCCGTCAGCCACCTACTGGGTCCACCCTCCCTGTTGCGGACGGAAATACCGGCTCAGGTCTGGCAATACACAGCGGCCAATTGCGTGCTCGACATTTATCTCTACGCCGAAGACGAGGCGCCCGACCGATCGCGCGTGACCTATTACGAAATCCGCAGAACCCAATCTCCCGGGAGCGGCCGACGCGCTTGCTTCGCCGACATTATCGCACGCCGCAATCTCGCGGCGGACACCACTCCCGAATCTTGACAACTACCTCGCGCGGTGCGCGCGCGGCGGCGCTGCTTGGCCCACGCTAGGCTTGGGTTTTTTGCTTAAAGCCACATAATTCGCGCACCACACAGCCCGGGCAATCGGGCGTGCGGGCTTTGCAAACATGGCGCCCGAACAGAATTAGCCAGTGATGGGCGTGCTGAAGATATTCCTCCGGCACAATTTTATAGAGCTTTTGCTCAACCTGATCGGGCGTCTTGCCGGGCGCTAGGCCTGAGCGGTTCGAAACCCGGAAGACATGCGTATCGACAGCGATAGTGGGCTGACCGAACACCGTGTTGAGAACGACTCCCGCGGTTTTGCGCCCGACCCCGGGCAGCGCCTCGAGATGCGAACGTTCGTCCGGCACCTGGCTGTTATGGTGCTCGATCAGCATCCCGCTCAGGGCGATTATGTTTTTGGCCTTGGCATTGTAGAGGCCGATCGTGCGGATGTGCGTCTTGAGCCTAGCTTCGCCCAAGGCTACCATTTTCTCCGGCGTGTCGACGGCGGCAAAAAGTGCTTTTGTTGCTTTGTTGACACCGACGTCGGTGGCTTGCGCAGACAACACGACAGCGACCAAAAGCGTGAAAGGATTATTGAAGTTGAGCTCGGTCACCGGTGCGGGAATACGCTCGGCCAACCGTTTCATGAACTCTTTAGCATCGCTCTTTTTCATAAGCTCGAGAATAGTTGGACCGGGCGGGTTAAACTAGAGAATAGAATGGCTGGAACTGATGAATGCGACCGCCAAGGCGCACTGACATGAGATTACTCGTGACCTCGCTGCTGATTGTCGCCTGTGCGACGCTGGCGCCGCTTGCTAGCGCTCGAGCCGGCCTGAGCGAAGGGCGCGCCGCCTATGCACAGGGCGACTACGCCGCAGCTTTGGCGGAGATAACACCTCTCGCCGAATCCGGCGAGCCCAACGCTCAGCGCCTGCTCGGCGTGATGTACCGTCAAGGCCAGGGCGTCGCCAAGAATGGCGAGCGCGCGCTTCACTGGACGCAACAAGCGGTCGCGCAGGGCGACGCGGCGGCCCAGTTCAATCTCGCTAATATTTATGAAGCCGGCGATATAGTGGCTAAGAATTTCGCTCTCGCGGCAAAATATTACTACGCCGCCGCACACGCCGGCATTCCGCTGGCGCAGTATCGCCTGGGTGCATTTTATCTCGACGGCCTGGGCGGCACGACCGATGCGGTTCTCTCGTTCGTGTGGTATTCACGCGCCGCCAGCAATAAAAGGTCCGGCGCGCTAGCCGATCATGCGGCGAAAGCGCGCGACAAAATTGCGGGCACACTCAGCGAAAGTGAAAAGGCGCGCGGCGCGGCGCTGTTGAATAAATCGGCGCAAGAGTTTGGCAACGGGGCTGAAGCGGTGGACCCGCCGCGCAAGCAATCGACCGGCACCGGCTTTATCGTCAGCGCGGACGGCTATGTTCTCACCAACAATCACGTCGTGGCCGGTTGCAGCGAAGTGCGTATCAAGCCCCTGGTCGTGCCGATCATCGCGCAAGACGCCGGGCTCGATCTTGCGCTTCTCAAGGTAGGCGCGAAGTTCAAACGCTTCGCAACATTTCGCGATGGTGAAATTCGCAAAGGCGAAACCGTGGTGGTGGCAGGCTTTCCGCTGCCCGGCGTGCTCGCCTCTGATCTCAAGATCACCACCGGAACGGTGAGCGGGTTGGCTGGGCCGGGCAATAATAGAAACCTCATGCAGCTCTCCGCGCCGGTGCAGAAGGGCAATAGCGGCGGACCACTGCTCGATCTGTCGGGCCATTTGGTAGGCGTGGTGGTGAGCAAGCTGGACGCGCTGAAATTGGCCCGCACCACTGGCGATATTCCGCAAAACGTCAATTTCGCCATCAAGGGCTCAGTGGCGCGGGACTTTATGGCTGCCAACGGCATTGAAGCCGTTTCAGCGCCTTCCGAAGCCAATCTGCCGGCGGCAGATGTGGCCGAGCGCGCGCAGTTCTACACCGCGTTAATCGAATGTTGGAAATAGGCAGACGGCGGCTAGGATGACGCGAAACCGGGAACATCAGCCCCGCCCCGAACTTCAAAACAGGCAATCTGAAGTTTGCGGCGCCTCGGTACGCAGCGGCGAAATTACGGCACCAGTTCTCTTCGATGCCATGTTCGAGCCGCACCGCTCGCTATCGCGCTCCGGCTTTTTCGCGGTGATCCTCTTTGTTGGGCTTATCACGCTCGGCTTCGGCATTCTTTTTCTGGCCATGGGTGCGTGGCCGGTCTTTGGATTTCTCGGGCTCGATCTTTTTCTCCTGTGGCTAGCGATCAAGCTAAACGCCCGCGCCCGCAAGATCGTCGAGCGTATCCGCGTCACGTCGGAACAGGTTGTGGTGACACGGTCCGGGCCGCGCGGCGACGAGAGCTGGAGCTTTAATCCTTACTGGCTGAATGTCGCCGTTAGTGAATCAGCGACCGGAAAGGGTGAACTCCGTCTCTCCTCGCACGGCTTTTCGCTCAGCCTCGGTGCCTTTCTCCTGCCCGCCGAGCGCCAAGAAATTTCTGCGGCGCTAAAAAAAGCGCTGGCGGATATGGGGCGAATTAGCTAAGCGCGGTGAATTCCAAGACGTCCGCCATGGTGTAGAGGCCGGGCGGTTTATTATGCGCCCAGCCCGCGGCGCGCAGCGCACCGCGGGCATAAGTTTGCCGGCTAGCGGCTTTGTGGGTCAATTCCAGGCGCTCACCATCGGCGGCAAATATCACGCTGTGATCGCCAACCACATCGCCGCCGCGCAGCGCGGCGAAACCGATGGCGCCACGTTGACGCGGGCCGGTGACGCCGTCACGCCCGCGCGCGGCCATCGCGTCGAGGCTGACACCGCGGCCCTTCGCCACCGCCCGTCCGAGGCCAAGCGCAGTGCCCGACGGCGCATCGACCTTGTAGCGGTGATGCATCTCGACGATCTCGACGTCAAAGGCATCATCGAGAAGGGCGGCGGCCTGTTCCACCAGGCGCATCAAGAGATTAACGCAAAGGCTCATATTCGGCGCCTGGACGATCACCGCGGTATCGCCGGCCTTCTGCAGCGCCTGTTGCTGCACCGCGTCGAGCCCGGTGGTGCCGATAATCAGCGCCGTACCGTGCCGAGCGGCACAATGGCTATGGCCCACCGTAGCGCCCGGCAGGGTAAAATCGAGTACCGCATCGCTCGCCGCGAACAGCGCGTCGGTATCGGCACCGATCGGCACCGCTAACGCTGCCAGCCCGGCCAACTCACCGGCGTCGCGCCCGAGCATGGCATGTCCGGCAATCTCGCTCGCCGCCACGAGACGAAAGCCCTTAGTATCGCTTACCTCGCGAATAAGAACGCCGCCCATTTTTCCAGCCGCGCCGGTTACGCCGATTTTGATGTCACCTGTTCCCGCCATGCCGCCCTCGTCTGTTTGCGCCGCCCGCGTCAGCTTGCCCAGGCAAAAATACACAAAGCCGCGCGCACACCAAGCGCTATTCGAATGCCGGCGGCGAAAGGGGGGTGCGATCCGAGCGGCGGACGCGGGATCAGTCCTTAAGGTCTTCCCAGAGATCCTTGACCTTGGAGAAGAAACCATCCGATTGCGGACTGGTGCTCTTGGTACCGAGAGAATCGAACTGCTTGAGCAATTCTTTTTGTTTCTTGTTCAGATTAACCGGCGTTTCGACCGCCACTTGGATATACATATCGCCCGGAGAGCCGCCTCTGAGCGCCGGCATGCCCTTCGCTCGCAGACGAAACTGATGGCCGTTTTGGGTGCCCGACGGGATGGTGACACGCGCCCGGCCGCCTCCCAAAGTCGGCACATCGATTGAGCCGCCGAGGGTCGCCGAGAACATCGGAATCGGCACCTCGCAATAGAGATTCATCGCGTCGCGCTGAAACAGGGGATGCGGCTTGACCGAAATAAATATGTAGAGATCGCCGGCCGGAGCGCCGCGGGCGCCCGCCTCGCCTTCGCCGGCAAGACGGATGCGGGTGCCATTTTCAACGCCCGCCGGAATATTGACCGAAAGCGTCTTATCCTTTTGCACGCGTCCGGCGCCGCGGCACTTGTTGCACGGATCAGCGATCACCGTGCCCGAACCCTGGCAGGTCGGACAGGTCCGTTCGACGGTAAAAAATCCCTGCTGAGCGCGCACCTTGCCGACACCACCGCAGGCGCCGCAGATCGTCGGCTTGGTACCTTCCTTCGCGCCCGTCCCGGAGCAGCCTTCACAGCTTACGGACGTCGCGGCTTGAACCTTGGCTTGCTTGCCGCTAAAGGCATCTTCCAGGTTGATTTCCATGTTGTAACGTAGATCGGCGCCCCGCGCCGGGCCGCGCCGGCCACCACGCCGCCCGCCGCCCATGAAATCGCCAAACAAATCATCGAACACATCGGAGAAGCTGGAGCGCATATCGAAATCACCGCCACCGCCGCCGCCACCGCCTTCGAATGCCGCATGACCATACTGGTTATAGGCTTCGCGCTTCTGCGGATCGGACAGCACGCCATAGGCTTCCGAGAGTTCTTTGAACTTGGCTTCCGCCGCCGCGTCATCGGGATTGCGGTCCGGATGATATTTCATCGCGAGCGTGCGATAGGATTTTTTAAGCTCATCCGCGCCGACTTCGCGGGAAACTCCAAGTGTTGCGTAAAAATCAGGTTTGGCCATCGGATTCTCAGCGATCAGCAAGGCGACAATCGTCGCCGCAAGACGGCGGCGACGTTGCCGGCAAGATATGCATGATTAGTGTCACTGGGGAGGAGCAGATTAGCTGGAACGCTGATTCTTGTCCTCGTCGTCCAACTCCTCGAATTCCGCATCAACAATATCGTCAGGTTGCGGCGCATCCTCATCGTCTGCGTCGCCGGAGGGGTGAGCCCCCATACCCTCCGCCATGCCGGCCTCGGCGCCACCAGCATCTTTATACACGGCTTCGCCGAGTTTCATCGACGCCTGACCGAGCTGTTCCATCTTGGCGGCAATCTCGGCCGCGTCCTCGCTGGCGAGCACGCCCTGCACCTCTGCGATTTGTGCTTCGATTTCGCCTTTCTCCTCGGCGCTGATCTTATCGCCATGCTCTTCCAGCATCTTTTGGACGCTATGGATCATGGCTTCCGCATGGTTGCGCGCTTCGACCAGAGCCTTGCGAGTTTTATCGTCTTCGGCATGAGCTTCCGCATCATGCACCATGCGGTCGATCTCCGCGTCATCGAGCCCGCCCGAGGCCTGGATACGAATCTGCTGTTCCTTGGCCGTGGCCTTGTCTTTGGCCGACACATTCACGATGCCGTTGGCGTCAATATCGAACGTCACCTCGATCTGCGGCAGGCCGCGCGGCGACGGGGGTATTCCGACCAGATCGAACTGGCCGAGCAGCTTGTTGTCCGCCGCCATCTCACGTTCGCCCTGAAAGACGCGAATGGTGACCGCCGACTGACCGTCCTCGGCGGTGGAAAAGACTTGGCTCTTTTTGGTCGGGATCGTGGTGTTGCGGTCGATCAAGCGGGTGAACACGCCGCCCAATGTTTCGATACCGAGCGACAGCGGCGTAACATCGAGCAACAACACATCCTTGACGTCGCCCTGCAGGACGCCGGCTTGAATGGCGGCGCCGACGGCGACGACTTCGTCCGGGTTAACGCTCTTATTGGGCTCGCGGCCAAAGAAATTCTTCACGGTCTCGATTACTTTGGGCATGCGTGTCATGCCGCCGACGAGAATCACTTCGTCGATCTCACCCGGCGACAGGCCGGCATCCTTGAGCGCCGCCTTGCAGGGATCGATCGTCCGGTTGACGAGATCTTCAACGATGGCTTCGAGTTTGGAGCGTGTCACCTTCATCGTCAGATGCTTGGGGCCGTTTGCATCGGCGGTGATGAAGGGCAGGTTAATTTCCGTCTGCACGGCGCTCGACAGCTCGATCTTGGCTTTCTCGGCCGCTTCCTTTAACCGCTGCAAAGCGAGTTTGTCTTCGCGCAGGTCGATACCGTTTTCTTTCTTAAACTCGTCCGCCAGATAGCCCATCAGACGCATGTCGAAATCTTCGCCGCCGAGGAATGTATCGCCATTGGTCGATTTCACTTCAAACACGCCGTCGCCGATTTCCAGAACCGAAACGTCGAACGTGCCGCCGCCGAGGTCGAAAACAGCAATCGTTCCGTTTTCCTTGCGGTCTAGCCCGTAGGCGAGCGCCGCGGCAGTCGGTTCGTTGATAATGCGCAGCACTTCGAGGCCGGCGATCTGCCCGGCGTCCTTGGTCGCTTGGCGTTGCGAATCATTGAAATATGCCGGCACGGTGATGACCGCTTGGGTAATCGTCTCACCGAGATTGGATTCGACGGTTTCTTTCATCTTTTGCAGAATGAAAGCGCTGATTTGGCTCGGTGAATAGGTTTCGCCGCGCGCTGAGACCCAGGCATCCGCATTGCCATGATCGACGATTGAATAGGGCACCATCTTGATGTCTTTTTGCGTCATCGGGTCCTTGAAGGCACGTCCGATAAGCCGCTTGATGGCGAAAATTGTGTTTTCCGGGTTGGTTACCGCTTGGCGCTTGGCCGGTTGGCCAACCAGCCGCTCACCATTCTCGGTGAATGCGACAATCGACGGGGTGGTACGTCCGCCCTCCGAATTTTCGATCACACGGGGCTCGGAGCCCTCCATGATCGCCACACAGGAGTTTGTGGTGCCGAGATCAATTCCGATTACTTTAGCCATGTTACGCCCTCATAATTTTGCAGACCCCGGCGGCCACATGATGCACCGCGTCGGGCCCCATAGGATTGGGCAAACCGCCGCGTCGGCAACGGTTCAAGTCGTGGGCATATATTGGTGCCCGCAAGCCCGTCTGCAACCGCCTCTGGCATCAAAATTTGCCGTTATTGCATGATTTCCGTTGATTCGCCCGATTGCCGGGTAAAATACGCCCTTCTAATCCCAGGTATTCGGCCAAATTGCCATAAATATCTGCCTCTCCCGGTAAATTAGGCAGTGGTATCAAGTTTTGCGCCGAGATTCGCGTCGTCTTCGTCGGCACCATCTTCACTGGAATTGCTTGCGCCATCGGCATCATCGCTGGGAGCAGCACTGCCGCCCTTGGCGACGCCAACCATCGCCGGGCGCAATAGACGCTCGCCGATCATGTAACCGGCTTGCACCACTTCGACGATCGTCCCGTCGGGCTGGCCGCTGTCCTTTGCCTCGAACATCGCCTGATGCAAATTATAATCGAATTTCTCGCCCAGCGGATTGACCTGCCGGACACCGTGGCGCTCCAACGTGCTCGTCATCTCGCGCGCCGTCATTTCCACGCCCTCGGCTATGGCTTTTACAATTTCGCTCTCCTCGCGCGCGTCGTCTGGAATCGAATCGAGAGCGCGCCCCATATTATCCGATACCGAGAGCATATCGCGGGCAAAGTTGGCGATTCCGTAGCGGTTGGCATCGGTGACGTCTTTTCTGGCCCTGCGGCGGACATTTTCGGTCTCGGCCAACGCCCGAAGCAGTTGATCCTTCAATTGTGCGGCACTATCGCCGGCATCCGCTTCACTTTCCTCGATCTCGCTCTCATCCTGATCGGTCGGTTGGCATGGCGCCAAAGCCTTGTCCTCACTGTTAGTTTCAATGTGCTCTCTGGGCTCTCCGGACTCGCTGGCCTGTTCGCCGCCGCCGGATTGCAGCTCCTTATCGGTCATTTGAACTTCACCTCAGTCTGTCGTTAACTCAAGATTCGCCCGATCACACTCGCGGTATGATCAACCAGCGGGACAACGCGGGCATAATTAATGCGGGAAGGTCCTATCACGCCAATCGCGCCAATAAAGCGTGAATTCTTGTCGCGATATGGGGCGACGATCATCGAGCACTCGGTATTGTGAAATAATTCGTTCTCGGCGCCGATGAAAATCTGGACGCCTTCGGCATCTTCCGTGCTTTCCAGCAATTGCACGAAACCCTCCCTGCTGTCGAGCGCTTCGAACAGGCTGCGGATGCGGTCGAGGTCGGCCATCGCGGTCACGTCATCCAACAGATTGGCGCGCCCGCGCACGATCAATGTGCCGCTTTCCTTCTTTTCGTTGGCCCAGGTGGCGAGGCCCGCTTCAACGACCTTGGTCGACAGCTCATCCAATTGGGCGCGATGCTCCAGCAATTCCGCGGTAATATCGGCACGCACTTCTTCTAGGGTGCGCCCGGAAAGCCGCGCGTTCAGGTAGTTGGCGGCTTCGGTCAGCGCTGATTGCGGCATGTCCTCGGAGAGCTTGATGACACGGTTTTCCACCACTCCGTTTTCCGTCACCATAATGGCAAGCGCTTCGCCACGCCCGAGCGATGCAAACTCAACCTGCTTGAACGGCACATCCGCCTTGGGCGCGAGCACCAGGCCAGCGCAGCGTGACAGGCCGGATAGCGCTTCCGTTGCTTCGGTGAGCAGTTCCTCCACAGTGCGGCCCGATGCATTGCAGGTGCCCTCGATGCTGGAACGCTCCTGTTCGGTCAGATTGCCGACTTCCAGCAAGCCGTCGACAAACAGGCGCAACCCAAGCTGGGTCGGCAGGCGCCCGGCGGAGGTGTGCGGCGAAAACAGTAGGCCCGAATCCTCCAAATCCGCCATGACATTTCGGATCGTTGCCGGCGAAATCGGTGTCTGGAGGCGCCGCGACAATGTCCGCGAGCCGACCGGCTGCCCGGTCTGCATAAATTCTTCGACCAGCCGGCGCAAAACTTCTTGCGACCGACCGTTCATTTCATACAACACATCAACACGCTTACATTATTGCGGATTTTATTCGTCGCCTTTGAATGTAGTGAGCCCCCCGAGCAGCGTCAACGTCACGCCAGACCCATTACCGACCGACGCCGGACCCCGGTGACGAACCGACAACAGACCGACAACGGACCGCTAACCGACCCACGCCGCATGGATGGCGGACGGATGCTGGACGGACGCCAGTCGCTCGGTTAGGGTCCGCGAAAATCACCAATGAATGGACAGAAATCATGCGCCCATCCGGCAGACGGCCCGACGAATTGCGCAAAATTTCGCTGCAGCCGAACTACAGCAAACATGCCGAAGGATCCTGCCTGGTCCAATTCGGCGATACCCATGTGCTATGCACCGCGAGCGTTGAAACACGCATGCCGCCGTTCCTGCGCAATTCGGGACGGGGCTGGGTGACGGCGGAGTACGGCATGCTGCCGCGCGCCACCGGGTCACGCTCAGGACGTGAAGCCGCGCGCGGCAAGCAGGGCGGGCGCACCCATGAGATCCAGCGCCTGATCGGGCGAAGCTTGCGCGCCGTGACCGATATGAAGGGCTTCGGCGAACGTCAAATTACGCTCGACTGCGATGTTTTGCAGGCCGATGGCGGGACGCGTACGGCGGCAATTACGGGCGCATATGTCGCCCTACATCAAGCGTTTGAAGGCCTCGTCAAAGCCGGCGAAATCGCCCGCGTTCCGCTCAATGATCAAATCGCGGCGGTGAGTTGCGGCATCTATAAAGGTATGGCCGTGCTCGATCTCGATTATGACGAGGACAGCGTTGCGGATACCGATGCAAATTTCGTTCTCACCGGCGCTGGCGGCATCGTCGAAGTTCAGGGCACCGCGGAGGGCGAACCTTTCAGCGAAGATCAATTCCTTGAGCTCATGGCGCTCGCGAAACAAGGCATCACGCATCTGACGGCACTGCAGCGCGAGACCCTAAGCGGCGGCGGCTGAGCGCCGGCGGCGGCGAAAATGGCGCGTAAATTTTCAGCCGACCGGCTGGTTATCGCCAGCCACAATAGCGGCAAGATCCGTGAAATGGTCGATTTGATGGCGCCGTATGACGTCACCGTGTGCGCTGCCGGCGAGCTCGGCCTGGCTGAGCCGGAAGAAACTGGAGCCACCTTTCTTGCCAACGCCGAACTCAAATCCCGCGCCGCGGCAACGGCCTCGCAATTGCCGGCGTTTGCCGATGATTCAGGCCTGGTGGTGCCGGCCTTGGATGGCCAGCCGGGAATTTTCTCGGCCCGTTGGGGCGGCCCCGGGCGAGATTTTGGCGTCGCCATGGCGCGCGTAGAATCAGAACTCACGAAAAACGACCATGCGCCCGAAGGCGCCGATGCCTATTTCGTCTCGGCGCTCAGCCTGTGCTGGCCGGATGGCCATTGCGAGAATTTCGAGGGCGAAGTGCACGGCAATTTGAGCTTTCCGCCACGCGGAAAACACGGCTTTGGCTACGATCCCATATTCATCCCGACCGGCTATCGCATGACGTTCGGTGAAATGCCGCCTGGCGAAAAACACGCGCTCAGCCACCGTGCGCGCGCCTTCGAAAAACTCGTGGCGGCATGTTTCCCCGGCGATGACTGAAGCCGGGCCAGCCGCCGGTGAATCATCCATAGCGCAAGACGAGACGCTTGCGGTTTACGTACACTGGCCGTTCTGCCTCGCCAAATGTCCCTATTGCGACTTTAATTCCCACGTCCGCGACGATGTCGATGATTTGCGCTGGCGCCGCGCACTCTGTGCCGAAATCGATTACGTCGCTGCCGAGACTCCTAGGCGCAATGTCACCAGCATTTTTTTTGGCGGCGGTACGCCATCGCTCATGGCGCCGGAGACCGTCGCTGCGGTAATCGATCATGTCGGTCGGGTATGGCGCCTCGATGCGGGCGCGGAAATCACACTGGAGGCCAACCCGACCTCCGTTGAAGCGGAACGCTTCACCGCCTATCACGCCGCCGGCGTCAATCGGCTGTCGCTTGGCGTCCAGGCGCTCGATGATGCGGCGCTCGGCTTTCTCGGGCGCGAGCATAGCGCGCGCCAGGCACGCGCTGCGCTTGAACTCGCGCGACGCACCTTCCCGCGCTATTCGTTCGATCTCATTTACGCCCGCCCGGAACAGAGCGCCGCGGCGTGGCGGCGCGAATTGGCGACTGCTCTCGACATGGCCGGCGAACATATTTCGCTTTATCAGCTCACCATCGAAAAGGGCACGCCGTTCTACGCGCGCCACCAGAACGGCGAAATTAAGACGCCGCCAGAAGCCGCTGCGGCCGAGCTCTTTGAAATCACCCAGGAGCTCACAGTCGATGCCGGCTACCCCGCCTATGAAATTTCCAATCACGCCCAGCCCGGCAAAGCCTGCCGCCATAATCTTTCTTACTGGCGCTATGAAGACTATGCCGGCATCGGCCCGGGCGCGCATGGCCGCCTTCAGACGGCAGATGCTGGCGCCCGCGCAACGCGCCGCCACGCCAAGCCGGAAACCTGGCTGGACGCCGTGCAACGCACCGGCCACGGCACTGCCGAGACGCGCCCCTTGTCGGCGGCGGAGCGCGCCGAGGAAATGTTGATGATGGGCTTGCGCCTGCATGACGGCGTCGATGTGCGGCGCTTAACTGCCCGCTCCGGGCTCACGCTGGCACAGGCGGTCCGGCCCGGTGCCCTGCAACGATTGACGGACGGCGGATTCCTAGCCTGTGACGGTGACACGCTGCGGGCGACGGAAAACGGGCGCACCCTGCTCAACAGCGTGCTGTCCGAACTTCTCGCCTGAAATATTTATTCGACCTTTGAAACAGCAAATCGTTCGGGCGGCGGGCTGACCACAACCACCTCGTTCCGGCCGGTGATTTCAAGTACCGCCAGACCGCGTTCGGGCAAGCCTTCGGCGGAAAATCGGAATATCCCGCCGGCTCCGAGAAAGCCACGCGGGCTAGCTAATGAATCGGAGTCGAACGCGGCGCGGCCGGCACGGCGCGCCAAAGCCGCCGCCAGGGCCGTCGCATCGTAAGCGAGGGCGGCAATCCTGTGCGGCGTATAGCCAAAGGTATCTACAAAGCGCCCTATAAAACCAACGCGCGCGCCGGGCGGCGGGCCAACATACCAGCCGCCGACCAGGGTTGGCTCGCCAAGGGTCTCGGAATTGTCCCACAAGCCAGTGCCCAAAAAGCGCACTTTGGCCGGGTCGATATCGTAATAGGGCAGCAGCGGAACGACCTGTCTCAGGCTTTCGCCGCCATCGGGCAGCAACAAGGCATCAAACGGCACATCACCCAACGTATCCAAGCCTTCGAGCCGGCGCAGGGCGCGCTTCGATATTTCGTCATCGCGCTGGCTCAAGGCGTCGCGCTGCGCCACCAGGTCGCCATGCCGGCGGTCGTAATTGGCGAGGCCGCGCACCACTTCATTGGCATCCGAGGCATCGGGTGCATAAAACGCGATGCCGGTAACATCGCCGCCAACAGCCGCCACCGCCCGACGGGTTTGCCCTGCCACCGCGCGGCCATAGGGCGTGCTCGGCGCCAGAACGGCGATCCGCATCAGACCACTGTCATATGCAAAACCGACCAGGCGGTCGATCTGCTGACGCGATGTATGGCCGAGCAGATATATACCGTCGCCGGCGACTTCGGCGTCGGTGGAAAAGGCGACAACATTCACTCCAGCGGCGCGCGCAATTGGTGTCACGGCACGCACTTCCTCGCTGAGCAACGGGCCGAGAAGAAGCGTGGCACCATCCGCCAGCAGTGCTTCTGCCGCGCGCACTGCACCGTCCGCCGTGCCACCGGTGTCACTAGGTTGCAAAATGAAATGCGCGTCCGCAACATCGAACAGCGCCAACTGCGCGGCGTCGAGAAGCGCCGCCCCTTCGCGCGCCAGCGGCCCGCTAAGCGGCAATAACAACCCAACTTTAACCTCGGTGATATCGACCAGCCGCGTTTGTTCTATTTCGGCCGCGGCCCTCTCGGATAACGCTGCGAGCGCGCGCTCCTCGCTCTTCGTGATATTCGCGTCTTGCGCTGGCGCGGATTCAACCGCCAGCGGCCCTGCGCCAGCCGTAGAAGTTTTGTCCTCGGCGCTGCGTGAGGGTAAACTCTGTGACTGACAAGCGGCCACAAGAAACGAGAGTGCGATCAGGATGGCCACACGGCGCGTTCGCATTCTCAAAGCAGGGTACCTCGTGACAAATGTGTCTCAACCAACCGCAGCCTAATTGAGGCGGCCATGCGAAGTAAACCGACATCAAAATTGCGTCCAGGGCTCTATATCGTCTCCACGCCGATAGGCAACATGGACGATATCTCGCTGCGGGCGCTCGATACTCTTGCCGCGGTCGACCGCATCGCCTGCGAGGACACGCGCCACACCCGCCATCTGCTTGATCGCCACGGTATCGAGGCGCGTTTGCTGCCCTACCATGAGCATAATGCCGAGTTCATGCTGCCCGCGATTATGGCCCGCCTGACTCACGGCGAAACCCTCGCGTTGGTGTCTGACGCCGGAACGCCTCTTATCTCCGATCCAGGCTATAAGCTGGTGCGCAAGGCCATCGCGTCCGGCATCTATGTTTCGGCGGTGCCTGGGGCGAGCGCCGCGCTCATGGCCCTCACACTTTCGGGCCTGCCGAGCAATAGTTTTATGTTTGTCGGTTTCCTGCCGCCGAAATCTGGCGCGCGACGAAATGCGCTCGGCGAATTGGCGACAATCAAAACAACATTGATATTTTTTGAATCACCGCGCCGGCTCGCGGCAAGCCTCACCGATATGGCCGCTATTCTCGGCACGCGCGACTGTTCAGTGGCGCGCGAGATGACAAAGATTTACGAAGAATTTATGCGCGGCGACCTGGCTCAGCTGGCGGCGCATTATGCGGAAAGCGGCGCGCCCAAAGGCGAGGTCGTGGTGGTGATCGGGCCACCCCTGGCGGCGCCGGAATATACCGAGGAACATCTTGAAGCCCGTCTATCCGAACTGTTGCAATCGGCCAGCGTGCGCGACGCATCTGGCCAGCTAGCGGTTGAAACTGGTTTGGCTCGGCGTGATCTCTATGCGCTGGCCGTGCGTATTAACAGCAGACAAAAGTGAGCGAGCGGCGGCGCGCTTATCTGCGTGGTCACGCGGCCGAGCGACGGTGTTCGCTGCTGCTGCGCTGCAGGGGCTGGCGTATCCTGGCGCGGCGCTACCGCACGACGGTTGGTGAGATAGACCTAATCGCCAAACGCGGCAATATCGTCGCCGTAATCGAAATCAAGGCGCGCCGCACTCTTACCGAGGCGCTCGAAGCAGTGACTCCACGCCAACAGCGGCGGATCGAGCGGGCGGCAGCGGCCTTCTTGTCCCAACATCCGAAATGGAGCAATCTGGGCTTTCGATTCGACGTCATGGCGGTGACGCCGTGGCGCCTGCCGAAACATGTGACGGACGCCTGGCGACCGGAGGCACCATAAGCATGCCGCAGCACAGGTATAGAACCCGGCGGAGATCGTGAGGAGATCGTGATGAAGCCAGAGAACGATAAACCAATCAGCACGTTGCCGGTGGCATCGTGGTGCGTCCGTCCGCACAAGATTTTGCTCACCCTGCTGCTTCTCGGTGCCTTGCCGTTGACCGGCTGCGCCTCGATTTTTGTCGGCGCGGCGACCACCGGCGGTGCCGTCGCAGTTCAGGAACGCTCGATCGGCGACGCAGTCGACGATCTAACCATCCGGGCAGAACTCAACCAGCTATTTTATGAGGATAATGTCGATCTGCTTCAGAGCGTGTCCTTCAATGTAATCGAAGGCCGCGTCCTCCTGAAGGGTGCGGTAAAAAAGCAGGAGCATAGAATTCACGCGCTGGAACTCGCGTGGAAAGCAAGCGGCGTGCGCGAAGTCATCAATGAAATCCAGGTGACCGACCAGGGTGGCATCGTCAACTACGCGCGCGATACCTGGATTTCGACGCAGCTCACGGCGGAGATGTTGTTCGACAAAGACATTCTGTCGATCAATTACAATATTGAAACGGTCAATGGCGTCATTTATGTCGTCGGCATCGCCCAGGACCAAGCCGAATTGGACAAAGTGGTCGACCATGCGCGGCGCATTGAGAACGTCAAACAGGTAGTAAGCCATGTGGTCATGCGGGATGATCCGCGCCGGACGCCAGGGCCGTGACCGGCAAACGCGACCATATGGCGGCGCTCAGGCTCATCGGCCATTTGCCGGATGATCGCATTGACCTCGCCGAGGCGGCGTTGATTCTGGGTGCGCTCGACCGCCCCGGCGTGGCGCTCGAGCCGTATCATGAACATTTGTCGAACCTCGCAGCGGACGCGCGGAAGACGTCCGACGAACATGATTTTCTTGAGACACGCACGTCTACGATTAACCGGCTGATGTTCGAAACGCATGGCTATAAGGGCGATATCGAGACATACGACAGTCCGGAAAATGCCAATTTGTTGGACGTGATCGATAGGCGTGCCGGGCTGCCGGTCAGCATCGGCATCCTCTATGTCCATGCCGCGCGCGCCAGCGGCTGCGATATCACCGGGCTCGCGTTTCCGGGCCATTTTCTGCTGCGCGCCACCGACGGCGCGGCGCGCATTATCATCGATCCCTTCCATGGCGGCCAAGCTCTCGAAGCCGGGCACCTGCGCGATTTGTTGAAACAATTCATGGGCGCCGATGCCGAGCTTATGCCGCGCCATCATGCGCCCGTCGGCAACCGCGATATTTTGTTGCGACTGCAAAACAACATCAAGGGGCGGGCGCTAAAGGCGGACGACACCGTGCGCGCCAGCGAGATTCTTGAGCGCATGGCGCTGCTCGCACCGGAAGTCGCATCCGTGTGGCAGGAGTTGGGCATTCTTTCGGTACAAACCGGAAATTTGCGCCGCGCGGTGAGCGCCCTCGAAACCTTCCTAGATTTGGCGCCTTCTCATGATGAAGAGCACGAAGCCCAATCCTTGTTGAAACAAATCAAGTCGAGCTTGAATTAACATGGGTCTCGCGGTCGCCATCCAAATGGATGCCATGGACAGCATCAACATTGCAGGCGACAGCACGTTTGCGTTGGCCTTGGAAGGACAGGCGCGCGGCCATGCCCTGTTTCATTATTTGCCCGCCGATCTCTCCCTGAAACAGGGCCGCGTGATCGCTCGCGCACGGCCGCTCCAGGTCCGCTCTCAGGTCGGAAATCACTTCGCAGTCGGCGAAGCCGAATTGCTCGATCTGGCGACCATGGATGTGGTGCTGATGCGCCAGGACCCGCCGTTCGACATGTCCTATATCACCGCCACACATCTACTGGAGCATATTCATCCCGGAACGCTGGTGGTCAACGACCCGGTGCATGTAAGGAACGCGCCCGAGAAATTGTTCGTCACCCATTTCGAAAACGTGATGCCGCCCACCTTGATCACCTGCGACGCGGCCCTGATCCATGAATTCCGCGCCGAGTATTTGGATATCATCGTCAAGCCGCTGTTCGGCAATGGCGGCGCCGGTGTGTTTCACATCGGGCCCGACGACGAAAATCTCAATGCGCTGCTGGAAATGTTCACTGGTCTCTACCGCGAGCCGATCATCGTGCAAAAATATCTGCCGGAAGTCCGCCTGGGCGACAAACGCATTATCCTGGTTGATGGCGTCGCGGCCGGCGCGGTCAGCCGCGTCCCCGCCGCCGGCGAGGCGCGGGCTAACCTGCATGTTGGTGCCCGCGCCGAAAAAACCGAACTTACGCCACGCGAGCATGATATTTGCGCCGCCATCGGTCCGGCGTTGCGTGAGAAAGGTTTGATTTTCGTCGGTATCGACGTGATCGGAGATTTTCTAACCGAGATCAATGTGACCTCGCCGACCGGTATTATGGAAATTAACCAGCTTGACGATGCGCGCCTTGATGCGCTTGTTTGGGACGCCATCGAGGCGCGCGTAGGCGCCCGTTAGAGCTAGCAAAACCCGCGGGGCAATCGCCGCAGTTTATTTTGGAGACAGCACATGACCAAAGCCATACGCCTGTATGAACAAGGCGGGCCGGAAGTTTTGAAATATGAGGATGTCGATGTGCCGGCGCCCGGTGCCGGTGAGGCGCAAGTGCGCCATGTGGCGATCGGCCTCAATTACATCGACGTCTACCTGCGCTCCGGACTCTACCCCGTGCCACAATTGCCGTGGACCATCGGCATGGAAGGCGCCGGCGTGGTGGAGGCAATCGGCGAGGGCGTTAGCGAAGTCGCGGTCGGAGACCGGGTCGCCTATGCGGCGCCGGCGCCGTCAGGCGCCTATGCGGAAGCGCGCAATATGTCGGCTCAATATCTGGTCAAATTGCCAGACGCTATTTCTTTCGAACAAGGCGCAGCAATGATGCTGCAGGGCATGACGGTGGAATATCTGATCCGCCGTACCTATCCGGCGAAGGCCGGCGAAACCGTGTTGGTTCATGCCGCGGCCGGCGGCGTCGGGCTGATTCAGTGTCAATGGCTCAACCATCTCGGCGTGACGGTAATCGGCACCGTCGGCAGCAGCGAAAAAGCGGCGCTGGCAAAAGCCCATGGTTGCCACCATACAATCAATTACCGCAGCGAAGATTGGGTCGCGCAGGTCAAGGAATTGACCAATGGCGAGGGCGTGCCGGTGGTCTATGATTCCGTCTGCAACGACACCTTTCAGGGCTCGCTCGAATGTCTGAAGCGCCTCGGCATGATGGTCAATTTCGGCCAGGCGTCGGGTCCCTACAATGAATTCCACACCGGCATGCTGGCGCCGAAATCGCTTTTCCTTACGCGCCCGACCCTGTTCGCCTACAACGCGACGCGGGCAGAATTGGAAGCATCCGCCACGGCCTTGTTCGACGTTGTCGAAAGTGGCGCCGTCAAGATCGAAGTCAATCAAACCTATCCGCTGGCGGAAGCCGCGCAGGCTCACCGCGATTTGGAAGCGCGCAAGACCACGGGATCGACGATTTTTGTGCCGTGACCACATCGGATAACCCGACCCCGCCGGCAACCCTGGAAGCCGAATACAATATCCGCGCCCGCCATCCCGATCATCAAAGCGTGCGCGATGGCTGGGCAGCGGCGAGTGCGAAGGCGAAAGCCAGCCTCGATTGGCAAGAAGATCTGCGCTACGGCAAGGCGCCGCGCCAGCAGCTCGATTTGTTTCCGGCACGTGCCGCTGCAAGTCCCCTACTGATTTTCATTCATGGCGGCTATTGGCGCTCCAACGAGAAGACCAATTACGGCTTCATCGCAGCACCCGTCATCGCCCGCGGCGGCGCGCTGGCCAACATCAATTACGGGCTGGCGCCGGATACGCCGATGGGCGAAATCGTCGCGCATGCGCGTGACGCCGTCGCCTGGCTTTATGACAACTCGGCGGCGGGTAATTTCGACCGCTCACGAATCCACCTTGCAGGGCATTCCGCCGGCGGCCATCTCGCAGCCGAGTTGGTGGCAACGGACTGGCCGGCGCGCGGCCTGCCGGCAGATATCATCCGCGGCATCACGGCAATAAGCGGCCTGTACGATTTGGCGCCCCTAATCGAGACATCGATAAATAATGATCTTGGGCTCGATGCGAAGAGCGCGCGGCAATTCAGCCCGTTGTTCCGCCTGCCGCGCGCCGGCGCGGCGTTAACCGTGGCCGTGGGCGCTGACGAAACCGATGAATTTTTGCGCCAATCGCGGGTCTATGCTGAACAATGCCGCGCCGCTGATCATGCTACTGACCTGCTCTATCTCGAGGGCTGCAATCATTACACCATTCTCAGCCAGCTCGCGGACGCTGACGCGCCGCTTACCCAGGCCGTGTTGGCGCAGATGGGCCTCGTTTAGACTGTCCCCGGTCCTTGGGTCGCCCGGCGCCGTACCAGCGCTTCGCGGCGCGCCACATATATACCACTTACGATGATGACGGCAGCGCCGATCCAAGTCCATAAATCGGGAAACTCGGCGAACACCAGATATCCGACAACCGTCGCACCGAGCAATTGGCCGTAATCGAACGGGCCGATAAACGACGCCTCAGCATGCTCATAGGCCTTAATGACAAAGAGATGGCCGAGGCCGCCAAGAAAGCCGAGGCCGCCAAATATCAGCCAATCGAGCCAACCCACGGGCGTTTCCCAGAAAAACGGTACCGCAATGCTGGAAACCACTAGAGCGATCAGGATTGTGTAGACTGCGGACACGCGGAAATCGTCGTGATCTGCGGCGCGGCGCGTCAATACCTGATAGAGAGCGTAGAAACACGCTGAGGCGAGGATCAGCACTGCGGCCCAGTGCGTGCCATCGGCGCCCGGGCGAATAATGATCAGCGCCCCGGCAAAACCCGCCAGCACAGCCAGCCAGCGCCGGATACCAACGCGCTCGCCCAGCAGTGGGACGGCAAGCGCCACCACGATGAGCGGCCCGGTGAAGAATATGGCGGTGGCGGTCGTCATCGGAATGTAAAGCAGGCCGACGACAAAAGTGGTAAGTGCGCACAATTGCAACAGAGAGCGCGTGAGTTGCAGCTTGAGGCGGCGCGTCGCGAATAGCCGCAGGCCGAGCCCCGGCATGAATAACAACACCATCCACAGCAGGTGAACGACCGAGCGAATCCAAATGATCTGCACCAGCGAATAATCGGCGGACAGATATTTGACCGAGGCATTGAGCAACGGAAAGATGACGACCGCCGTCGCCAACATATAAAGTATGCCGCGCAAGGGAATTTGGCGGCGCTCGGCGGCGTCTGTCATGGCTCGGCCTTAGCCTATGGCGCGTGAAAGAGACCGCGGCCGGGATTGCTCGAACAACCGCCGGGTTCCTGGTTAGGCATTCGCAAATTAGGCATTCCCAGGACTAGGCATTCATCGAATCGAAAAAGTCTTGGTTGTTTTTGGTACCTTTGGTCTTGTCGATGAGGAATTCCATGGCATCCACCACGCCCATCGGCATCAGGATACGGCGCAGGACCCACATCTTCGAGAGCGTGGCCTTGTCCACCAACAGCTCTTCCTTGCGCGTGCCGGAGCGCGCGATGTCCATGCTCGGCCAGGTCCGCTTATCAGCCAACTTGCGGTCAAGTATGATTTCCGAATTACCGGTCCCCTTGAACTCCTCGAAGATCACCTCGTCCATGCGCGAGCCGGTATCGACCAGGGCGGTGGCGATGATGGTCAACGATCCACCTTCCTCGATATTGCGCGCGGCACCAAAGAAGCGCTTAGGACGCTGCAAGGCGTTGGCGTCAACACCGCCAGTCAGCACCTTGCCGGAAGACGGCACGACCGTGTTGTAGGCGCGGGCCAGGCGGGTGATCGAATCCAGCAGAATCACCACGTCGCGTTTATGCTCGATCAGCCGTTTGGCTTTTTCGATGACCATTTCCGCGACCTGAACATGGCGGGTAGCGGGTTCGTCGAAGGTCGAGCTGACCACCTCGCCCTTCACTGAGCGGGCCATGTCGGTGACCTCCTCCGGCCGCTCGTCGATCAACAGAACGATCAATATGGCTTCGGGATGGTTGGCCTCAATGGAATGGGCAATATTTTGCAGCATCACGGTTTTGCCGGTGCGCGGCGGCGCAACGATCAAGGCGCGCTGGCCCTTGCCGAGCGGCGCCACCAAATCCAGGATGCGCCCAGTCGTGTCCTTTACCGTCGGGTCGTTGATTTCGAGGGTGAAGCGATCGTCGGGATAAAGCGGAGTCAAATTATCGAAATTTACTTTGTGCCTGATTTTCTCGGGCGGATCGAAATTGATCGTCTCCAGCTCCAGCAACGCAAAATAACGCTCACCATCCTTCGGCGAGCGAATCGGTCCCTCCAGCGTATCGCCGGTTCTCAGCGAAAAGCGCCTGATCTGACTGGGGCTGACATAAATATCGTCGGGCCCGGGCAGGTAACTCGCTTCCGGAGAGCGCATAAACCCAAAACCATCTTGCAAGGCTTCCAGAACGCCGGAGCCAGTGATGACCTCATCATTATCGGCGAGCTGCTTGAGAATGGAAAACAGCAGATCTTGGCGACGCATGGTGATGGCATTCTCGATTTGCAAATTTTCGGCAAACTCGAGCAATTCTTTAGGGGATTTAGTTTTGAGGTCCTGGAGATGCATGGCGGGGATAACCTGACGTGAAAGGCGGGAGAGGAATTTGGATGATCACATAACGGCGCGCTTTGGCCGAATAACGGTGATTTATCGGGAGTAACTTGGAGAGACTGGCGCACCGGGCGATCTTCCGTGCCCGTTCCTTGCGTTCAGCGGGCGGATTATCGAACACAGGCCGCGAATGTCAAACAAAGATTAACCGAAACTCAAAATGGCTTGACCACAACGAAGATCACGATGGCAATCAGCGCGAGTGTCGGCACTTCGTTCACACGCTTATAAAACCGGGCGTCGAAACGATTTTCCCCGGCTGCGAAGGCAATCCGCCAGCGCTCCAAAAAATGATGCAGCACCACCAGTAGAGCGACAAAAACGAGTTTCAGATAGATCCAAATATCGCCTGACCAGTCCACAACATTGGTTTGGGTCAGCAATGCGCCACCAAATCCCAGGCTCAGGATCATTGCCGGATTCATGATGGCGCGCAGCAATCTGCGTTCCATGATCTCGAAGGTTTTCGCTTGCGGAGAACCGGCCTCGGCAGCGCAGTGATAAACGAAAAGTCGCGGCAGATAGAGCAAGCCGGCCATCCATGCCACTACCGAAATAATGTGCAGAGCTTTTAGCCAAATATAAATATCGCCTGCCATGTGATTGCTCCGGACGCGCTGCCGTCAACCCGCCACGAGTGGGCAGCCCGAATGCGGCGCCGGACACACCCGGTCAGCGGACAACGAAAACATGCTGTCGCAGTGCCCGGGTGCGCGTTCCAGACATTGCCGGGTCAAATCCGCCAGCGCCGCAATAAACGCCGGGTGGCAAGCCACGGCAGGCACGCGATGATAGGCGGGGACGCCGCAACTTTCCGCCAGGTCGCGATACTCAATATCGAGCTCGACCAGCGTTTCCGAATGTTCGGAAACGAAGGCAATAGGCGCGATCACCAATGCCACACCATCGGCTCCGGCGCGGCGAATTTCATCGTCAGTGGCTGGGCCAATCCATTTCATCGGCCCAACGCGGCTTTGATAACACAACCGCCAGTCCAAATTCTCTATTCCGAGGCGGGCGACGATATGGGCTGCGGTCTGCTCGACCTGCCAGGCATAAGGATCGCCGCGCTTCACGATGCGCTCAGGCAAGCCATGCGCCGACAGCAACAAGCGGACCGGCCCGCGCGCCGCGGCTGTGCTCAGGAGCGGCGCGATCAGGTCGCCCTGTGCCTCGATCAATCCTTTGGCCGTGGCGTAACAGCAGAGCGCCGTGCTCGTCACCCGCGGCGCCAGGAGGCCAACTTTTTTTGCCGCTCGATACCAATCGACCAACGAAGACTTTGTCGTCGCCGTCGAGAACTGAGGATAGAGCGGCAGCAGCACGATGTTATCCGGCGCAAATCCTCTGACTTCCATCGCCGCCACATCGCTTCTCGGGTGCCAATAGCGCATGGCGGTAAACACCCGAACCTCGCCCAAATCGGAGAGCGCCGCCTGCAAGGCTTCGGCTTGCGCCTGGGTTTGCTCGACGATTGGGGATTTACCGCCGATCTGGCGATAGATCTCTTGCGCGATGGGCGCACGGCGGCGCGATATCCGCGTTGCAACCCAGTGACGTAATAGACGCGGCAGGCGGATGATTGCCGGGTCGCTAAACAGGTTGAAAAGGAACGGCTCAACCGCTTCGAGCGAATCCGGCCCACCCAAATTGAACAGCACAACAGCGGTCCGCGTCATCGCCTAGGCTCTCCAACCGCGAATGAATTCTGACAAAGCGGCAACATGTTCGGGCGGCGTTTGCGGCACGATGCCATGACCAAGATTAAACACGAACGGCTTACCAGAAAGCGTCGTTAATATCCGCTCGGCCTCTTCGAACAATGGTGCGCCGCCACAGACGAGGAGTAAGGGATCAAGGTTACCTTGCACGACCGCATGCGGCTGAAGGTGCGCAGCGGCCCAGGACAGCGGCATCGTTGAATCCAGTGACACGGCCGAGATATCCGCGCTCTCCGCATAGGCGGCATAAGAAACGCCGGCGCCACGCGGGAATGCGATAACCGGCACGTCCGGATGTTTCTGCCGGACACGCCTAACGATTTCAAGAATTGGCGCCAGGCTCCAGCGCTGCAAGGCGATCTCCGGCAACACGCCTGCCCAGCTGTCGAAAATTTGCACAACATCAGCGCCGGCATAGATCTGGGCCAACAGGTAATCGGATGTCGAATCGACTAATAAGTTAATCAGGTTTTGAAAGGACTCAGGATTCTGAAACGCCCAGGTTTTAGTCTTGGCGAAATCCCGGCTGCTGCCGCCCTCGATCATATAGGTGGCAACCGTCCACGGCGCACCGGCGAAACCGATCACGGTAGCGGTGGCGGGCGCACGAGCATTGATACCCTTCAACGTTTCGAACACAGGAGACAAATGGGCGAGAAATTTTTCACGCTCATAAACTGGCAGGGGATCGCGCTGGTCCAGCGCATCAAGCTTTGGGCCCTCACCCTCAACATATCTGAGGCCGATTCCGAGCGCATCAGGCACCACTAGAATATCCGAGAATAAAATTACGCCATCCATGTCATAGCGCCGGAGCGGTTGCAGGCTGACTTCAACGGCAAGATCGGGCGAGTAGCAGAGATCAAGGAAATCGCCGGCCTCGGCCCGCAGCTTGCGATATTCCGGCAAATAGCGCCCAGCCTGGCGCATATACCAGAACGGCACGGGCGTCTGACGCACGCCCCTCAGCGCCGAGAGCAACGGCTTGATGCCAGCTTCGGAGTTCATGAAAGAATCATCCAGATGGTCACGAGAATCGGCTTATGAACAGATATGCGAATGCCTACTACTCTTACATTCTTATAAAAATTAAAGGTAGTGGTAGTTGTAGTAGGACGGGGGAAACCGGGGATTAAGCTGTTATCCCCAGCATCACCGGCAAACAGGCAAGAGGCCAGGCACCTCTTCGCATCGGTGGATGGCCTTGGGATATCACGGGCGTGATGTTCCAACCAACCGAAAATTAATGCGAAAATTAGCCGCGGGACAAAGCGGGGATTGGTGGGATAAGTTTCTCGCGAAAATACATATCCCCGCAAACGAAGGGACTTCTGATTTTGAGCATAAGTCCTCTCTATCGCGGCGCGTCGTTTGCTGACGAATCCCGGCAGATGGCCGATTGCAAAGCTGTTCACAATGCATGATAGGCTTATACACAAGGCGGTGAAGGATAGGATATGAGCGTTAAAAGTTTTCATCTCCACCTTGTTTCCGACGCCACAGGCGAAACCGTTATCACGGTGGCGCGCGGCGCGGTGGCACAGTTCAGCGATGTCGAGGCGATCGAGCATCTTTGGTCGCTGGTGCGGTCGAGAGATCAATTAAAGCGCGTTCTTTCCAGCGTTGCGGCAAATCCAGGCGTGGTTATGTTTACGCTGGTCGATCAGGAACTACGCCAAGCGCTGCAGGAAGGCTGCCGCGAGCTCGACATACCCTGCATCCCTTTGCTCGATATGGTGATCGCGACCTTGAGCCAGTACCTCGGCGTTGAAAGCCAAAACTTGCCGGGCAGCCAGCATGTCATGGATGCGCATTATCTTGGCCGGATCGACGCCATGAACTTTACTTTGCAGCACGACGATGGCCAGGCCACCGGTTCGTTAGAGGGTGCCGATATCGTGTTGGTCGGCGTGTCGCGCTCGTCCAAGACGCCAACTTGCTTTTATCTCGCTAACCGTGGATTCAAGACGGCGAATGTGCCCGTCGTGCCCGGTTGCCCGCTGCCGCCGGAGTTGGAGTTTCTCAAGCGCCCCCTGGTCGTCGGCCTCACCTGCGGCGCCAACCAGCTGGTCGATATTCGCCGCAGCCGGTTGCGCATGATCGGCCAGGACGAGGAAACGGAATATGTTGACCCCGTGGCGGTGCGCGAAGAGGTGCAACATGCGCGGCGAATGTTCTCCAGGACGGGATGGCCGGTGATCGATGTGACAAACCGCTCGATCGAGGAAACGGCTGCCGCAGTGCTGCAGCTTCACGCCAAGCATATCGACGGCGAGGATTAACCCAGCGCGTATGCGCGGCCTACCCCGTCCCTCACTTAGTCACCCACCCAGTCAAAGGAGAGGGCAGGTGCATGATGTCCTGGCAGCGGCAGCAAGGTCTGTTCGGTGATTGCCAACCAAGGCTGATTGAGACCGCTATCGGGCCGCGCGGTTGATTCTGCCGGGAGCGGCCGCGCCGCGGCGGTGCGGCACAATCGCCCGCGATAACACACAATAGACTCGTCATTTGCGCCGCGCCCGGCATCGATCACATAATTCTCAAGGTCTTCAGCACCGATAGCGCGCAGAGTTTTTGTCTTCACCCGGATCAGTAGATGATGGGTGACGGACTCACTGTCATCAAGCATGGTGAGGCGGCAATCCTCCTGGCAGGTGGCAAAGACGGCAAATCGAGAAACGTCTGCGCCGAGCAGTTGGGCAGCCATGGCCGCGGCACATTTTCGCCCCGATGCATTGGCCCCAAAGCCGAAATATTCGAAATATTTACGCTCCAGCATCTCAGCATGCGCCTCGCCACTTTCGTAGAGCGTGCGGCGGATATATCCAAGGTCACTGGCGAGCAGGCGCACCGCATTGTCCGTCAGCCGCTCAACCTTCACATGCATATGGCTAAGTGTAATTGGCGAAGACGGGCTCGCGCGCTGCATTAGCAGGGCATAATCCAGATCGAGCAGGCGGTCCAAGAGTGCGGGAAACCCAGGGTCTCCCATTGCCAGGCTGACGGGTGGGGGCAATGCCATGGCGATTTCAGGCGCCAGACGGGACAGATTATCGGCGCTCAGTTCATTGGCCCGGCGGAACCGGATATGCTTGCGTAAGTTCGCCGGCAACGCCCCGTCGACAATCAGGACGAGCGCTGAACGCTGAAACGGATGCTCGAATGACGCCATGCTGGCGCCGGGCTGCAAACTTTCGCGGGCGGCAAAAGGGTAGGGTTTGGCGTGCCGCACAAAGCTGTGGTAACTCTCTATCAACGTTGCTTGAATCAGAAATTCGCTGAGTTTATCGCGCGTTGCAGTGAAGGAGGAAGCGCTGCCCTCCATCGCGGCGTCGGGGGATGCTGAAGCGGTCGCCATGTGTGCGAAATTCCGTTTTGCACTGACGAATTTGTCAGCAAAGGTAAAGCTGTAATCGTCAGCAAGGGTAAAAGCTCTTGAATCAGGTGGTCAAGGGGAATCGCCGGAGGTCGAAAATTATCGTGGATGACAGTAAAGAATTGTTGATTTTGGCGTCTGCCAGTACGGCTCGGGCCCAACTCCTACGCGGCGCCGGCCTCACTTTCGAAACCCGGCCCTCCGATGTCGATGAAGACGAACTAAAGACGACGATGAAGGCGGAGGGCGCGGAGGCAACGGCAGGGGCGCTGGCGGAGCTGAAGGCGCGCCATGTCGCAAAGCAGGCACCAGGCTCTCTCGTCATCGGCGCCGATCAATTGCTCGATTGTAAGGGTGATTGGTTCGACAAGGCGCGAGATCGCGACGATGCCGACAAGCAATTGCGATTTTTGCGTGGCAAAGACCACCGCCTCTTCACGTCGGTGTGCGCCGTTCAGGACGGTGCCTGCCTGTGGCGCTTCACCGGCGCGCCGCGGTTGAAGATGCGCGATTTTTCCGACAGCTTCATAGAAAGCTATTTGGAGAGCGCCGGTGACGAAGCGTTCGGCTGTGTCGGCGCTTATCGCTTGGAAGGTCTGGGCGCGCAATTATTCGCCGAAATCGAAGGCGATTATTTCACCATTCTTGGCCTCCCCCTGTTGCCGTTGCTTGACTTCCTGCGCAGCCGCGGAATCGTCGCGGCATGATCGGCAGCGGAAAAACCCGCCTCGCCGGTGTGATGGGATGGCCGGTAGCGCATTCGCGTTCGCCTCGTGTGCACGGTTTTTGGTTGGAGCGCCATGGCATTGACGGCGCTTACCTGCCGCTCGCGGTGCAGCCGGATAATTTGCAGGCCGCGCTGGGCGGGCTTGTGGCTTTGGGCTTCAGCGGTTGCAACCTCACGATTCCCCACAAAGTGGCGGCGTTGGATTTGGTCGGCGAAATCAGCCCGCTCGCGGCGCGGATTGGCGCCGTGAATACCGTGATCGTGAAGACGGATGGCACACTCCGCGGTGACAACAGTGATGCATTTGGCTTTCTCGAGAATTTGCGTGACGGAGCGCCGCAGCTCGATCTTACTTCGGGCCCGACAATCGTGTTGGGCGCGGGCGGCGCGGCGCGCGCGGTATGCGCCGGATTGTTGCAGTCAGGCGCGCCTGAAATCAGAGTTTTAAATCGCACCATGGCGCGCGCCGAAGCATTGGCCAAAATATTAGGGCCCGCCATCAAGCCGGCGCCATGGACGGAGCGCCATGCTGCCCTGCAAGACGCCGCGCTTTTGATCAACACCACCAGCCTTGGCATGACCGGCCAGCCGGCGCTCGAAATCGATCTTTCGCTGCTGCCGAAACGCGCGGTGGTGAATGATCTTGTTTATTCGCCGTTGACCACCCCGCTTCTCGCCGCGGCGCGGGAGTGCAGCAATATCGTCGTCGATGGCCTCGGTATGCTGCTGCATCAGGCGCGGCCGGGATTTGCCGCTTGGTTCGGTGTCGAGCCGCAAGTCACGGCGGAGCTACGTGCCTTCGTGACAGTCGATTTGGCGGGCTAGAAAGATGATGATACTTGGCCTCACCGGTTCGATCGGTATGGGCAAGAGCACGGCGACACGGGCCTTTGCCCGTCATGGCGCCACGATCTGGGATGCCGATGCTGCAGTACACCGCCTGATGGCGCGTGGCGGCGCGGCGGTGACGGCGGTGACGGCGGCATTTCCCGAAGCGCGCGTCGAGGAGAGTGGTGATGTAGCCGTGGATCGCCCGACATTGGGAAAATTGGTATTTCAGGACGCAGTAGCGCTGCGACAGTTGGAATCCATCCTGCATCCCATGGTGCGGCGCGCCGAACGCAGATTTCTCGCCACCGCCAAGAGCCGCCGCTGCCGGCTTGTCGTTCTGGACATACCTCTGCTGTTTGAAACCGGCGGTGATGCGCGCTGTGACGCCACCGCCGTGGTCTCTGCCCCGGAATTCGTCCAGCGCGCCCGCGTGTTGGCGCGCGCCAACATGACAGTGCACAAATATGACGCGATTTTGGCGCGGCAAATGAGCGATGGGGAAAAACGTCGGCGCGCCGATTTCGTAATCCGGACAGGGCTGAACAAAAGGGATTCCGAACAAACAATTAGACGCGTCGCCGATATTCTTGTGGCGCGGCGCGGCACCCATTGGCCGTTATGTTGGCCCGCCACGGCGAGCTGAAGTAAACTCAGCCCATCATGCGGGAAATCGTTCTGGATACTGAAACCACCGGGCTTGACCCGCTTCGCGGCGATCGCATCGTCGAGATCGGCTGCGTCGAGTTGGTCGATCATGTAGCCAGCGGCAAAGTCTTTCAGAGTTACATCAATCCACAGCGTGAGATGCCGGAAGGCGCATTTCGAGTGCATGGCTTGAGCGCACAATTTTTGGCCGACAAGCCGCTATTCGCTGCCGTCGCCGATGAATTTATCAGCTTTGTGGCTGAAGACACGCTGATTATTCATAATGCCGCCTTCGATCTCGGCTTCCTGAACGCGGAATTAGAGAAGTTGGGCAGACCGGTTTTGCCGCCGGCACGGGCGATCGACACGGTGTCGCTGGCGCGGCGCAAATATCCCGGCGCTCCGGCCAGCCTTGATGCCCTCTGCCGGCGCTTCGAAATCGACAATTCACAGCGCACAAAACATGGCGCCCTGCTTGATGCGGAACTGCTTGCAGAAGTTTATCTGGAGTTGATCGGCGGCCGTCAGGCGGCCCTTGTCCTGTCCAGCAGCCAAGCCAAGCGACCGGGAGAGGACGGTGAACTGCATATCAATGACGCCAGAGCACCGCGCCCGCATAAACCGAGCACCGAGGAAAAAGCAGCGCATGCGGCGTTTATCGCCACCCTGGACGATCCGATCTGGAATAGTTGAGGCGCCGCCGTTGACGCCGTCGTTGGCGCCGGCGCTGGCGCTGTTGGACTAGGCGTCGCTATTTGCGGCCAGAGACTGTTGTTGCTGACGGTAAAGTGCCATGAAATCGATCGGGTTGAGCATAAGTGGTGGAAATCCGCCATCCCGCGTGGCGTCGGACAGAACGCGCCGCGCAAACGGAAACAGCATGCGCGGACATTCGACCAGAAGCACCGGCTGTAGAGACTCTTTGGGCACCCCGATGACCCGGCAGACCGCGCCGTAAGTGAGATCCACCATGAACAAGGTGGTTTGTCCGTTCTTGCCGCTCGCCGTGATATGCAGGGCGACTTCGTAGGTATCGTTCTGTAACGGGCGCGCTTGAACTTCGACATTGACCTGGATTTCAGGCGCCTTCGCCGCCGCGACAAGACTACCCGGGGCGCCGGGATTCTCGAACGACAGATCCTTAACATATTGCGATTGGATGCCGATTTGCGGGGCACTGGTCGGCGCTGCCGGTACTGTGCCACCGGCGTCATCACTCGCAGCACCCTCGGCCGTACCGGTTTCCGCGGCTTGCGCATCGGCGCTGGCGGATGTTGAATCCTCTGCCGGCGCGTCTGCTGCCGCTGCTTTTTTGCTTTTGCCTTTATCCGTCTTCTCGCTATCGCTCATCGCTGAATACCTTTCGTCAAATAACGTCAATTTGGCAGAGATTTCCCGGCGCGCCACGGAAATGCTCGGGAAAATGAGACTAACATACCCGACGTCTTACTCTCTATCGATACGCGGTGGTGGAATCCCGGACTGGCCCCCAGGTTGGCCGGGTGAATCATCCGCGCCTTGTGAACTGCTGATATCTTCGAATTCACCATCGATAACCTTGTCGGAGGCGGCGGCGGCGCCCGGATCCGTTGGCCGGTATTTGTCGCGCAAACGTGCCCGAATGGCGAGCAAAAGCAGGCCGAGAACCAAGCGGCGGAGAATGGGTATGAGCAACAGCGCGCCGAGCGCATCGGTAATGAAACCTGGCGTCAGCAACAACAGTGCTGCAACCACGAGCACGGCGCCCTGCGCAATTTCCGCCACCGGCATCTCGTGCCGTGCAACTTGTTCACGGGCCCGCTCGATCATTTGCCGACCCTGATATCTCAAGATCGTGCCACCAATTATAGCGGTTCCGAATATCATTGCGATGGTCGGCCAGGTTCCGATTTGGCCGCCCACTTCGATAAACAGGAATATTTCGGCGGCCGGAATTGCGAGGAAGAGGAGGAGCGGGATCATGGCAGAGCTTGCGGTTTCCGTAGTGAAGGTCTATTTGTTATATGGTAGAGCATGCCGTGAGCGGTGCTATGTGCGGCTTAAATTTTATACGGCGCCTCGACCAAGTATGTGCTCGACAGACGCGATGCATCGTTCATTGGTTGATTTCGTGAGCCGGGCGCTCAGGCAAGAGTAAGGGAATATGTCTGACGGGTTCCAATATTTCGACATAATATTTTTCGCCTTGATCGCGGTGTTCGTGATTCTGCGGCTGCGCAGCGCACTTGGCCGGCGCACGGGGCAGGAACGTCAGCGCCCCAGCGATATCTTTTCACGTTCGAACGAAGCTGAAGAGCAAAATACCGGCAAGGTTATTCATCTGCCGGGTCATGGCGATGAATCCGAAGACGACCTGTTCGAGAAGGAATTGTCGGATGTTGGCGATCGCGAGGTATCTCAGCCCGACTTGAAACAAGACGCAACCGACGACATTCGCGTCGGCTTGATGCGCATTCGAGCCGCCGATCCGGATTTTAGCCCGCGTCAGTTCGTGACCGGCGCCAAGGGTGCTTTCGAAATGATTGTTGAAGCCTTCGCCGCCGGTGATACCGCGACATTGCGACCGCTTCTTGGCGACGATGTTTATGACCAGTTCGCCGATGTCATCCGGGCGCGCATCGCCGCCAAGGAAAGCGTCGAGACCACGATTGTTTCGCTTGATTCCGCCGCCATCGATGCTGCCGATCTGAAAGGCAGCACGGCGCGGTTGACGGTTCGCTTTCGCAGCCAGCAAATGACCGTTACCCGTGATGAAAACGGTGAGACGGTGGAAGGCGAACCCGAATCCATTGTGCGGGTGGTCGATCTGTGGACGTTTGCCCACAACACGCGCTCCAGCGATCCGACTTGGGCCTTGATCGAGACCCGTACGCCTGATTGAGCACGACCGTGCCGCACGCCGGGTTAATCGCTTGGGCCACTTGGGCGACCTTCCTAACAACGCTCGTATTATTTACCGCCTGCGCGCCGCTCTCGAGTCCAAAAACCTCACTTGAGCCGCCGCCGGTTGATCGGCTGCACCTGCGCGCCGCATCATTCACCGATTTGCCGGGCTGGGACATCGACCAGCAGGGCAATGGCTTGCAGGCATTTCTCCGCTCCTGCGATAAGCTGCTGCGGCGTGACGCCAGCGCCAGCCTCGGAGGCGCGATCCCGGGCAGCGCCGGCGCCTGGCAGGGTGCTTGCGAAGCGGCCGGAGCGCGCGATACGCGTGATCACCAGGCCGCGCGTCTGTTTTTCGAAGATTGGTTCCAGCCCTACGCGGTGCTCAACAACGGCCGCGAAATGGGCCTGTTTACCGGCTATTTCGAGCCCGAATTGCAGGGCTCGCTGACGCCCGGAGAGGGCTATGACATCGCGCTCTACCGCCGTCCGGACGATCTGGTTTCGGTTTCACTCGGTCGTTTCCGTGAAGCCATGGCGGGCGAGCGCATTGCCGGGCGCGTCGTTGACGGTGCGCTCTTGCCCTATCCCACCCGGGCGGAGATCGACACCGGCGCGCTTGCCGGTCGAAGCCTGGAGCTGGTTTGGGTCGATAGCGCGGTCGATGCGTTTTTCCTCCATATTCAGGGCTCGGGCCGGGTCCGCCTGAAAGATGGCGGCGCGCGGCGCATCGCCTATGCCGCCAGCAATGGCCAACCCTATCTTGCTATCGGCCGCAGCCTGGTTGAACGCGGCGCCCTGACGCGGGAGGAGGTCACCATGCAGTCCATCCGCGCCTGGCTGGAAGACAATCCGGCTGGGGCGACGGCGGTGATGCAGGAAAATAATTCGTTTGTCTTCTTTCGTTGGTTAGACGGCAAGACGGCCGAGCTCGGGCCGGTGGGTGCGCAAGGCGTGCCGCTCCTGGCCGGGCGTTCGCTGGCGGTGGACCGCAAGTTCCTACCGCTTGGTGCGCCGCTTTGGTTGGCGGCACAAGCGCCGGACGGCGATCCGTCAAGGCCTGACCAAATGCTACGCCGCCTCATGGTGACCCAGGATACCGGCGGCGCCATCCGTGGCCCGGTGCGCGGCGACGTGTTTTGGGGAACCGGGCACGACGCCGGCGAAATCGCCGGGCGAATGAAACATCAGGGCCGGTATTGGCTGCTCCTGCCACGCGACCTCGACGTTCAGGCGCTGGTCAACTAATCTCGCGCCGTTCGCACGGAAGGAAAGCGAGATTATGAGTGAAAAGCCTGAGCGCGGCACCGTCAGGGTTGGTCTGTTCGTCACCTGCTTGGTCGATCTGTTCCGCCCCAGCGTCGGCTTCGCAGCGGTCAAGCTGCTCGAGGATGCCGGCTGCATAGTCGAAGCGCCGAGTGCGCAAATCTGCTGCGGCCAACCGGCGCATAATTCGGGCGACAGCCGCAATACCAGGGCTATCGCCCGCCAAGTGATCGAATCCTTCGAAAGGTTCGATGCCGTGGTGGCGCCATCTGGCTCTTGCGCCGGCATGATCAAACATCATTATCCCGTGCTCTTCGCAGACGATGCCGCCTGGCGTCCGCGTGCCGAGGCGCTCGCTGCCAAAACATTCGAGCTGGTGTCGTTTCTCACCGATGAGTTGGGCGTGGAAACGGTGGCGGCGGAGTTCAACGGCAGCGTCACCTATCACGATTCCTGTGCCGGCCTGCGCGAACTCGGCGTGCAAGAACAGCCGCGCCGGCTGTTGGCGAGCGTCCACGGATTGCAGTTGAAGGAGCTACCGGGCGCCAATGTGTGCTGTGGCTTCGGCGGAACTTTTTGTATCAAATATCCGGAAATTTCGACCCGCATGGTCAGCGATAAAGTGGCCGATATCGCAGATACCGGCGCCGGTACATTGTTGGCCGGAGATCTCGGTTGCCTCTTGAACATGGCCGGCCGCTTGACCCGCGAAGGCCGTGGCGTAGAAACACGCCATGTTGCCGAAGTTCTCGCCGGCATGGCGGATGGGCCGGCGATCGGCGAACCCGCAGGCGCCAAGCGCCGCGCTCGGCAAACAGGTTAAGGCGAAGATGCAATCAACCAGCCATGATTTTATCGCCCGCGCCCAAAAGGGCCTTGTAGACGAAAACCTGCAGGATGCCCTGTCGCGTTTTCGAACGGGCTTTTCGGTCAAGCGATCCGAAGCGGCGGCGCTCCTGCCGGAATTCGAGGCGCTCCGTGATCAGGCCGTGGAGATAAAGAATCACACGCTGGAGCATCTTGATTTCTATCTCGAGCGTTTCGCCGACAAGGTCGAGGAAAGCGGCGGTGTGGTCCATTGGTGCGTGACCCCCGAAGACGCGCGTCAAACGGTGTTGGATATTTGCCGCGCCGTCGAAGCGAAAACAGTCACTAAATCAAAATCAATGATCGGCGAGGAAATCGGCCTCAATCAATTTCTTGAAGCAAACGATATCGAGCCGATTGAGACCGATCTCGGTGAATATATCGTCCAGCTCGCGGGCGAATATCCAAGCCACATCATCGCGCCTGCTGTTCACAAAACCAAAGACCAGGTCGCCGACCTGTTTTACGAACATCACAAGGAAAAAGGCGGCGGCAAACGGCTGGAAGAAGTCGACGAGCTGGTAGACGAGGCGCGCGCCATGTTGCGTCATCGTTTCATTGACGCCGATGTCGGCATTACCGGCGCCAATTTTCTCGTCGCCGAGACCGGCACCACCGCCATCGTCACCAACGAGGGCAATGGTGATCTGACGCAAATATTGCCGCGCGTACATATCGTGCTCGCCACCCTGGAGAAGGCGGTCCCGACGCTCGACGACATGAGCACCATTCTACGCGTGCTGGCACGCTCCGCCACCGGGCAGGAATTCTCGACCTATACCACACTCTCAACCGGGCCCAAGCGACCCGGTGATCTGGACGGGCCGGAGGCGTTCCACGTCATCTTGCTCGACAATGGCCGCAGCGGCATGCTGGGCTCCGAATTCCGTGAGGTGCTGCGCTGCATTAAATGTGGCGCCTGCATGAACCATTGCCCGGTATACGGTGCGATCGGTGGCCATGCCTATGGCTGGGTTTATCCGGGCCCGGTGGGCGCAGTGCTGACGCCGAATCTGGTGGGCCTGAAAGAAGCCCATCATCTGCCCAATGCCTCAACCTTTTGTGGCCGCTGCGAAGAAGTATGCCCAATGCGTATTCCGCTCCCCGGCCTCATGCGGCGCTGGCGTGAACAGGAATTTGACGCCGGCCTGCAAGCGCCGCGCTATCGCCTGGGATTAGCGTTCTGGGCCTGGCTGGTGCGCCACCCCGCCAGCTACCGGCTGACCACAGCGTTGCTGGTCCGAGCGCTGCGCCTGCTCGGCGCCCGGCGCGGCCGCATCGCCAGCTTACCGTTCGCTCATGGCTGGACGGCGGGGCGCGATATGCCGACGCCCGAGGGCGGATCGTTTCACGCCAAATGGCGCCGCCGGGGCCGGGCATGAGCGGCAATACAACAGAGAATGCAGCGAACGGCGCAGGCAAGGGGCGCGACCGTATCCTTGGCGCGCTCCGGCGCAGTCTCGGACGGGAGGAATTGCCGGCTTCGGTGCGCGAGGAATTGTCGGCACGCCTCAGCTCGCCCAAGAGCAACCTAATCCCGGCCCGCGGCGATGGATCTCCCGCCGACCAAGTGGCGCTATTTTCCAAGATGGCGGAAGCCGTGCAGGCGAGTGTCGTGCGCGTGCCGAACGGTGCTGATGTGCCGGATGCGGTGGCGGAATATTTGGCGCAGAACAATCTACCGAGCGATATGGTGATGGCGCCGGATACCGCGCTAGATAGTTATCCCTGGGCATCGCGGCCGATGCTCAACATGCGCCGCGGCCGCGCCGAGGATGCCGATCAGGTGAGCATCACCGGCGCCGACATGGCATTCGCCGAAACCGGTACGCTGATGCTGACATCCGATGCGACGCGGCCCTCGACGCTGAACTTCCTGCCCGAGAATCATATTGTGGTGCTGCGTGCCGATCAGATTACCGGCGCTTATGAAGAAGGCTGGCGCCGCCTGCGCGCCGAGGGTGAGGACGGCGCCTTCATGCCGCGCACGGTCAATCTGATCACCGGGCCGTCGCGCACTGGTGATATCGAACAGCGCCTCCAGCTTGGCGCGCACGGCCCCCGGCGTCTGCACATCATCATCGTTGAAGCGTGAGAGCCGGGGCGATGGCGCATAAACGCTCCGTCAGCCGCGAAGAGCAATCGCTGTGGCGCCAGGTGACGGGCGACGTCGATCCAATATATTCGCAGCCGCTCGAAGAACCCAAGACCCGGAGCGCGCCCGACAAGGCCAAGAAACCGAAGCCGCCAACGGCCATTGCTTCAACCGTCGTTCCGCCGCCGCCGCCGGCCCCAACCCGAGCTAAGCTGCTGCCCGAATTGGCGCCCGGCAAAACCGCTGGCCTCGATAAGCGCAATGCTCAGCGCCTGAAGCGTGGTCAGCTGCGGCCCGAAGCGCGGGTCGATCTGCACGGCATGACCCAATCGGAAGCGCACGCGGAATTGAACAGCTTTCTCGCCGAATGCTGGATGGCCGATCGCCGCTCGGTGTTGGTTATCACCGGCAAGGGTTCGGTGCGCGAAGGCGGCGTGCTGCGCCGCATGGTGCCGCTCTGGCTCAATCAGCCGCCGCTCCGCGAAATGGTGATTGCCATCGAGCAGGCGACGCCGCGCGACGGTGGTGCCGGCGCGTTATATCTACTGCTGCGCCGCCGGCGTTAGCGCCATGAGTTGGGTGGCGCGCGTCAAGGAAAAGGTCCGGGCGCTCAAGATCGAGCTGCATGCCATGTGGTTCGTCTTCCGCCATCCCAACACGCCGTGGACGGCCAAGGCAATCTTGATCGTGGTGCTGCTTTACGCCGCCAGCCCGATCGACATTATTCCCGATTTCATTCCATTTTTCGGCATGCTCGACGATATCGTGATCATCGTCGCCGGACTGTGGCTGGTGCGCCGCTTGATTCCCGAAGCAGTGATGGCTGAGTGCCGCGAAAAGGCGCGCACTGTAGACCGCGAAGGCGGCCTGATCCGCAGCCTCTTCCGCGACGAGTAGCTGCCGCGCTACAAAATAAATTTGCTGAGGTCGGTGTCCTTGGCGAGATCGGCGACGCGGCTGTCGACATATTCCCTGTCGATGGCGATGGTCTCGCCGCTGCGGTCGGTGGCCTCGAAACTAATCTCTTCCAGCAATTTTTCCATCACCGTATGGAGGCGCCGCGCGCCGATATTCTCGACCGCACGATTCACCTCGGCGGCAAGATCGGAGATCGCGTCGATGGCGTCGTCACTGAATTCAAGGGTGATTTTCTCGGTGCCGAGAAGCGCCACATATTGCCGGATAAGACTGTTTTCGGGCTCGGTCAGAATGCGTTTCAGATCATCCCGGGTGAGCGCTTGCAGTTCCACTCGGATCGGCAGGCGGCCCTGGAGTTCAGGCAGCAAATCGGATGGCTTGGAAAGGTGAAACGCGCCCGACGCGATGAACAGGATATGGTCCGTGGTGATCGTGCCATGTTTGGTCGCCACCGCCGTTCCCTCAATCAAAGGCAAAAGATCGCGCTGCACGCCTTCGCGGCTGACATCGGCGCCCATGCGGTCGGAGCGGGCGCAGATTTTATCGATCTCGTCGATAAAGACGATGCCATTATTGGCTGCGTTTTCGAGTGCAATGCGTACCACTTTGTCCTGATCCAATAGTCGGTCGCTCTCCTCCTCGATCAGCACATCGTAGGATTCGGCCACCGTCATGCGCTTGGATTTCTTCTGATCGCCCATGGCCTTGCCGAGCATCTCGCCGATATTGACCATGCCCATTTGTGCGCCCGGCATGCCGGGAATCTCGAACGAGGGAAGTGACCCACCGGCGCTCTCGGAGACTTCGATATCGATCTCCTTCTCCGCCAACTCGCCGTCGCGCAGCTTGGCACGGAATTTTTGCCGGGTCTCTTTGCCGGCGCTCTTGCCGACCAGCGCATCGAGCACCCGTTCCTCGGCAAGAAGTTCAGCTTTGGCCGTGACTTCCTTGCGCATCTGTTCGCGCGTCATATGGATGGAGATTTCCACCAAATCGCGCACGATCTGCTCGACATCGCGTCCGACATAACCAACTTCGGTAAATTTGGTCGCCTCGACCTTGAGGAAAGGCGCCTGCGCCAGGCGCGCCAGGCGGCGCGCGATCTCGGTCTTGCCGACACCGGTTGGGCCGATCATCAGAATATTCTTGGGCAGGACTTCCTCGCGCAAATCTTCCGGCAATTGGTGGCGCCGCCAGCGGTTGCGCATGGCAATGGCAACGGAGCGTTTGGCGTCATTCTGGCCGACAATGAATCGGTCGAGTTCGGAAACAATTTCGCGCGGACTAAAGCTGGTCATTTCGGCAATTTCTCCACCACCAGGGAATTGTTGGTGTAAATGCAGATATCCGCGGCAATCGCCATGGCCTTGCGCGCCACCGCTTCGGCGTCGAGGCCTTCCATGTCGACCAGGGCGCGCGCCGCGGCGAGCGCGAAATTTCCGCCTGAGCCAATGGCAATCAGGCCGTCCTCGGGCTCCAGCACATCGCCGGTGCCGGTCAGCACCAAGGATATCTCGGCGTCGGCCACCGCCATCATCGCTTCGAGGCGGCGCAGGTAGCGGTCAGTGCGCCAATCCTTGGCAAGCTCGACGCTGGCCCGCATAAGCTGGCCGGGATGTTGCTCAAGCTTGGCTTCAAGGCGCTCGAACAAGGTGAAGGCATCGGCCGTGGCGCCGGCGAAGCCGGCAATAATGCTGCCGTCGCCAAGGCGCCGCACCTTACGGGCATTGGATTTAATCACCGTATGGCCAAGTGTCACCTGGCCGTCGCCGGCGACGACGACGGTGTCGCCCTTGCGCACAGAAAGTATGGTTGTGCCGTGCCAAATGGCGGGCTCGGACGAATTGTTGCTGATGGTTCTCTCCCTTGCGGCGCTGCGTTTCGGCATGGTGGGCCACGGTTGCCCCCTGTGGCCGGCGCCCCTGCTCCCACAATGTGGTGATTGGCCGCGGTGGGTCAAGGGCGCGAGACCATTCCGCGAAACGGGCGCTAGATCAATAGAAAAGCTTGTGTTGGGTCAAGAGTCTGGCGAATTTTACCGGTTCTTGCTACAAGGGCGCCCAGTTACCCCGAAATTCTGGGCTCGGAGCCCGCCAAATAGAGCAACCGCGCCATGAAGCAGCCGTCGCGCACCGCCCGTGTGGAACGGGTCACCAAGGAAACCAGCATCACCGTCGATATCAATCTCGATGGTGAAGGAAGCTATGACGTCTCGACCGGCATCGGATTTCTCGATCATATGCTGGAGCAATTGTCGCGTCACAGCCTGATTGACTTGAACATTAGGGCTAAGGGCGACCTCGAGGTGACTTTCCACCACACCACCGAGGATACCGGCATCGCGGTTGGCGAGGCGGTGAGCCGCGCGCTCGCTGATCGGCGTGGAATTCAGCGCTATGGCAGTGCGTTCATACCGATGGACGAAGCCTGCGTGCGCGTCAGCCTCGACATCAGCAACCGGCCATATCTGATATGGCGGGTGGAATTCGCCCGCCCGCGGCTTGACGATATGGACACGGAGCACTTCAAGGAGTGGTTCCAAGCCTTCGCCCAGGCTGCCGGCATCACGCTGCATGTCGAATGCCTGTACGGCGAAAATAGCCACCACATTGTGGAGGCTTGCTTCAAAGGGCTGGCACGCGCCCTGCGCGAGGCAATTTCGCTCGACCCGCGGGCGGCGCTTCGCATTCCGTCAACCAAGGGCACGCTCGGCGGAGAGGTCGAGGCTTGAGGGCGAGATGCGGTATTATACGGTCCACCTTCCGCGCGGGCTGAGCCAAGGCCGACCGGCGGAGAACGACACTTCACGGCACGCCAGACAGGCGCTCGGCGCCGCACTGTTTGTGCGCGAGGGATTCAGCTGGTTGGCGTTTTTCTTTTCCATTCCCTGGGCTATCGCGAACGGCTTATGGTTCGGTGCCTTGGCCATGGCGGCGGCGCTCGCTGTGATCATCGGCCTGCCCGAAATTTTTGCCCTGGATTGGGCCAGCCGGGCGGTTTTGCTGCTCGGTTATGCGTTGTTTTGCGGTTTCAACGGCAATGACTGGCGCCGCCTCGGACTCGATCAGAGCAATTGGGATTTGGTCAGCGTCATCGCCGCGCGCGACCGCGGCCATGCCTTGATGCGCCTGGCGCGCCAATTGAGCGACGGCGCTGAAAATGATTCAGATGCGCCGCCAGCGGAGACACCGGGCCCGTCGCCAACTGGTCCCCGGCTCGATTTCGGCCCGAGCCCCGGCTTTTGGTCTTGATCGGGGATTCGCAGCGATGACGGTAGTCATTATCGATTACGGCTCGGGCAATCTGCGATCCGCCGCCAAGGCGTTTGAGCGCGCGGCCGGGGTGGCGGGCCCCGAAATCCGAGTGAGCGATAGCGCAGCCGATGTCGCGCGGGCCGCGCGCATCGTATTGCCCGGTGTCGGTGCCTTCGCCGATTGCAAACGAGGCGTCGAGGCGCTGCCCGGCATGCGCGATGCGCTTGAGGAAGCGGTGATCGGGCGTGGCGTGCCGTTTCTCGGCATCTGCGTCGGCATGCAATTGATGGCGCGTTTTGGCTTTGAGAATGGCAAACATAAAGGTTTCGGCTGGATCGACGGCGAAGTCGTCGCCTTGGCGCCGGCCAATGGCCTCAAAGTGCCGCATATGGGCTGGAACGATCTTATCCTTGCTGAGCCCGGCGCCGAGCGCGGCCATGCGGTGCTGGCCGGCCTCGACAGCGGCACCCATACTTATTTCGTTCATGGCTATCACTTGCGCTGCGCCGAGCCTGCCGAGGTCATCGCCACGGTGACATACGGCGAGGCTATCACCGCGGTGGTCGGGCGCGACAACATGGTAGGCACCCAATTTCATCCCGAGAAAAGCCAGCAGGCGGGGCTCCGCCTGATCGCCAATTTTCTCGCCTGGCAGCCATGATTTGGTGCGCGACATGACGCCGCAAGTGAAAGTCGAAAAAACCTTGAAGCTGAGCACGCGCGAGCTGAGCGAGCTGTGCGACGCGGCCTCGGCAGCGATCCGGGACGGCGCCGGATTCGGCTGGCTGCGTCCGCCGCAGGCGCAGGATTTCGAGCGTTATTGGCGCGGTGTCATTTTGGTACCGGAGCGTACCCTGTTCGTCAGCCGGCTCGACGGCGTCATCGGCGGCTCGGTTCAACTGGTCTCGCCGCCGCCGCAAAAAGAAGCCTGGGCATTCGCCTGTCAGATTGACACCCATTTCGTCGCCCCCTGGGCGCGTGGCCATGGCATGGCCCGCGTGCTTCTCGAGCATATCGAGGAAGAGGCGCGCGCCCACGGTTTCGACGTGATGAATTTGTCGGTGCGGGAAACCCAGACTGCAGCGCTGAATCTGTATGAGACGCTCGGCTTCCAACGCTGGGGAACGCATCCGAAATACGCTCAAGTCGATGGCAAGACCGTCGCGGGCCAATTTTATTTCAAGGAATTATGATTCTTTATCCGGCGATTGACCTGAAGGACGGCCAGTGCGTGCGTCTAGTGCAGGGCGAGATGGACCGTGCCACCGTATTTTCCGATGACCCGGCTGCGCAGGCGCGGAGCTTCGCCGCGGCCGGCTTCGCCTGGATTCATGTGGTCGATCTCAACGGCGCCTTTGCCGGCCGGCCGGTAAACGGCGATGCCGTGGACGCCATACTCGGCGCAGTGACAATCCCGCTGCAACTGGGTGGCGGAATCCGCGACATGGCAACCATCGACTATTGGTTAGCGCGCGGCGTCGCGCGGGTAATTCTCGGCACCATCGCCTTGCGCAATCCTGACCTGGTCCGCACCGCCTGCCGGACGCATCCGGGCCGCATCGCCGTCGGCATTGACGCTCGCGATGGGCGCGTCGCGGTCGAAGGCTGGGCAGAGACCTCCGAAACCGAGGCGCTCGATCTCGCGCAGTCTTTTGAGGATGCCGGCGTGGCGGCGATCATCTATACGGATATCGGGCGCGACGGCGCCATGCAGGGGCCGAATGTCGCGGCCACAGCCGCCCTCGCCGGTCACATCACGACGCCGGTCATCGCCTCGGGCGGCGTGTCCAGTCACGCCGACTTGGCGGCGCTGAAAGCGGAAGAAGCGGCGGGCATTGACGGTGTGATCTGTGGCCGCGCGCTGTATGACGGGCGCATCGAACCCGCCGCTGCATTGGCCTTGCTGGCGGCTTGAACGCGGCCGGAACGGGGCCTGAACAATGTTGAAAATGCGCATCATCCCCTGCCTCGACGTGCATGACGGGCGCGTCGTCAAAGGCGTCAACTTCGTTGATTTGGTCGATGCCGGCGATCCGGTGGAACAAGCGACCATCTATGACGCGCAAGGTGCCGACGAGCTGTGCTTTCTCGATATCACCGCCACCCATGAGGGGCGTGAAAGCATGTATGACGTGATCCGGCGCACCGCCGATGTCTGCTTCATGCCGTTGACCGTCGGTGGCGGTGTGCGCAGCACCGAGGATGTGCGGAAATTGCTGCTGGCCGGTGCCGACAAGGTCTCGATCAACTCAGCCGCGGTCAAGCATCCGGAGTTCGTCGCCGCGGCGGCGGAAAAGTTCGGCCGGCAATGTATCGTTGTGGCGATCGACGCCAAACGGACTGGCTCCGGGCGTTTCGAAATATTCACCCATGGCGGGCGCGAGCCGACCGGGATTGAGGCGATCTCTTGGGCCCGGCGCATGACCGAATTGGGTGCCGGTGAGATCCTGCTGACGTCGATGGACCGCGATGGCACCAAGCAGGGCTTCGATATAGAACTTACGCGCGCTGTGGCGGATGCCGTCGGCGTGCCGGTAATCGCATCGGGCGGTGTCGGCACCCTTGACCATCTGGTGGCGGGCATTCATGACGGCCACGCCACCGCCGTGCTTGCCGCGTCGATCTTCCATTTTGGCCAACACACCATCGCCGAAGCCAAGGCGCATATGCGCGCCGCCGGCATAGCAATGCGTTGATCTAGGCCGGGCAACAACTTATCCATAGGGACGAGTCAGATGCAGGAGACAGCCATGGCCGATAGCGATTCGGTGCTCGACGAGCTTTACCGCGTGATCGAGAGCCGCAAGGGCGGCGATCCCGAGCAATCCTACACCGCGAAAAAATTCGCCAAAGGCACGGACCATATTGCCAAAAAAATCGGCGAGGAAGCGACCGAAGTCGCCATAGCGGCGGCGCGGCGTCAGCGCGACGAGATTGTGGCGGAAAGCGCCGACCTGTTGTTTCACTTGCTGATTTTGTGGGCCGATCAAGGCATCCGCCCTGAGGAGGCGCTCGATGCGCTGCGCGCACGGCGCGGCGTCTCCGGGTTGGACGAGAAAAAATCCCGCGCCTGATTGAAAATCAAGATTTGGGGAGGCATGAGATGGGTTATCAGCCGGACAATATTTTTGCCAAAATCTTACGCGGCGAAATTCCCAACAGCACGGTCTACGAAGATGATGAAGTGCTGGCGTTTCACGATATCGGCCCGCAGGCGCCGGTGCATGTATTGGTGATTCCCAAGGGCGCATATGTTTCGCTCGATGATTTCACGCGCGATGCGCCGGTGGAAGTAGTCGGGCGGTTTTTTCAAAAAGTGGGCGAGATCGCGCGTCAATTGGGTGTCGATGGCGACGGCTACCGGGCAATCGCCAACATCGGCCAGAATGGCGGCCAGGAAGTGCCGCATTTCCATATGCATATTTGTGCCGGCCGCGCGTTGGGACGAATGATCGCGCGGGAATAACCCAGCATCACCAGGGATGTTCTGGCACTGGAGATTGTGCTTCACGAAGCCGGCAACTTTAAAAAGCCGAGCGGCTGAAAGCACTGCCGAGATCAAACCGCCACGTCTCCCGCCACCCTGAAACCATTCACCGAATCGTTCGGCTATAGCGGCAGCTGGTTCGCCCTAGCCGCCATGGATTGGTGGAAACACCGTCAGGATGTCATCGGCCTTTAACAGCGTTGCGGCGCGCGTGCCGGCGGGAACGGATTCATCGTTCAACAGCGTCGCGTGACCTTCGGGCTTTTGCAATCCCAACCCGGCCAGGGCGTCGGCGACCGTCGCGCCCTCAGGTATTTCCATCACCCGTTCGGTTTCCGGCGGCGCGGGCGGGCGAATGGCCACTAGCTTGACGGTGATTTTCATGTGCCGGACATTAGGTAAGCGACAGGCGCTGCAAGGTCTGGGTGGTCGGCACGCCTTCGTCGTCCCAGCCGCGCATCTCGTAATAGGCCGGCAGCATTTTGTCGAGCTCCGCCACCTTGCCCTTGCCGGCGCCGCTCTTCGCCGCGTCCTTTAAAATGCGTTTGGGCAAGGTATCGTCCTTGCCGGTGAGGCCGGCATCGAGATTGAAACGGCGTTCCAGGTTCCAAATTCGCTCGCCGGTATCTGCTAGGCGCTCGGCGGTCCAACCGCCGCCACAGGCCGCATCGATCTGCGACGCGACGTCGCTCAAGTCCCAGACACTCATCGGGAATACGCAGAGCCCGCTTGAATCCACCGCGGCCACGGCATTCTGCGATTCGTAAACGATTTTCGCCTTGCCCTCGATCGCGCCGCCATTGAAATCGTCGCCGAAGGGATCGGCGCGGAGATGGCAGGCGCCGCGGTTGCTGGTGGCGTAGGCGAGGGCCATGCCTTGCATCGCACGCCCGTCATAGCCGGGAAATTCCTGACCTTTGACGACCATGGCAAGATCGGGATTGCCATATTTTTCACACAACAATTTCGCGCCGAGGCCAAGATCGACGCCGAAGCCCTCGCCGAGACCGGCAAGCTCGACGGCCTTCACCAATGCTTCCGCCGAGCCGAATTCAAGCTTCAGGCCGTCGGTTTCGGCGTCGGTGATCGCGCCAATTTCGTAAAGCTCCATCGCCGCCGCGAGCGTGGCGCCGAACGAGATCGGGTCCATGCCTTCTTCGTTGCAAATATAATTGGCGTAGGTCGCGGCATCGATATCGTCGACGCCGACCATCGGCCCGAGCGCATAAACGGATTCATATTCGAGCCCGCCTGAGGCTTTCTTGTAGCGGTCTTTGCCCTCGACGGAGAAATGCTTGGGGTCAACTTTAACCACTCGCCCGCAACCGATGGTGCAACTAAAGCAAGCCTTGGTGTTGATCAGATTCGGTTGGCCGTCAGAGCGCCTGGGCGCCGCCATGGCGCTGGCGCCGATCTTGCTCGTGCCTTCGAACTGCACATCGCGGTTGTTGCGCGTCGGCAGGCTGCCGAAGGCCTGGGTGATATCGAGCATGGATATCGTGCCGGTTGCCGCCAACCCGGCGCGGTCGCCGCTCGGGTCGAGCTTGGCACGCGCCGCCGTGACGGCAGCGTGGAACGCATCGGCATTCTTCACCTGCACGCCGGTGGTGCCGCGCACCGCGATGGCTTTGAGGTTTTTGGAGCCCATCACCGCGCCGACGCCGGAGCGTCCCGCCGCGCGGTCGAGATCATTTATCACGCAGGCATAGCGCGCGAGTTTTTCGCCGGCGCGCCCGATCGACGCGATGCGGATGCGGCCATCCTGGTGGCGCTCCTTGATGCGCGCCTCAGTTTCCCAAACCGATTGGCCCCAAATAAAATCACGCGCGTCGAGAAGCTCGGCTTTGTCATCTTCGATGTGAAGATAAACTGGCGTTTTGGCTTTGCCTGTAATGAGCACCATATCCCAGCCGGCGAGACGCAATTCACCGCCCCAATAGCCGCCCGAATTGGAACACGCTATGGCGCCGGTGAGCGCGCCCTTGGTGATGACCGAATAGCGCCCGCCGGTTGCGGCGCTGGTGCCGGTTAAGGGGCCGGTAGCGAAAATCAGCACATTTCCTGGCGACAGCGGATCTGCCGCCGGGTCCATTTCTTCAGAAAGATATTTCGTCGCGAGGCCGCGTTGTCCGAGAAATTGCCCCGCCCACTCCATATTGAGCGCTTCCGCCTGGCAGGTGCCTTTTGTGAGGTCGACGCGTAGGATTTTCTCGTGCCATGCCATGGTTTCGCTCCGATTTTCTGGTTCGATGTTCCGTCAGACCACAATATTAGACTTGTCGGTGGATGCGCCGATAACTCAACGCCTCGGCGATGTGAATGCGTCCCACCGCGGCGCTGTCTTCGAGGTCGGCCAACGTGCGAGCGACGCGCATGACTCGATGATAGCCCCGCGCTGAGAGTTTCATCCGGTCTACCGCCTCGGTCAAGAGTGCTTTGCCGCTAGGGTCCGGCATCGCCACTTGGTCGAGCAGTTCGCCTTCGGCTTCGGCGTTGGTGCGCACCTCACCATCGAGCGCCGCATAGCGCGCGCGTTGGATATCGCGCGCACTCGCTACTCGCGCCGCAACCTCGGCCGAACCCTCGGCCGGCGGCGGCAGGGACAGATCGGCAGCGGAAAGCTCCGGCACCTCAACATGAAGATCGATGCGGTCGTAGAGCGGCCCGGAAATGCGTGCCTGATACTCTCGGGCGCAGCGCGGCACCCGCGTGCATTCCCGCTCCGGGTCGCCTAAATAGCCGCAGCGGCACGGATTCATCGCGGCGATCAGTTGGAAGCGTGCCGGATAGGTAACATGGGCGTTGACCCGGGCGATGCTGATTTTCCCGGATTCAGTGGGCTGGCGCAGCGCATCCAGCACCGCGCGCGAGAATTCCGGCAGTTCGTCAAGGAACAGCACACCTTGATGGGCAAGCGAGGCCTCGCCCGGCTTGGCACGGGCGCCGCCGCCAACCAGAGCCGGCATAGATGCGGAATGATGCGGATCACGAAAGGGCCGATTGAGCGTCACGGCGCCGTTGCGCAACTGGCCAGCCACCGAAGCGATCATCGAGACGGTCAGCGCCTCGCGCGCGTCGAGCGGCGGCAGGATGCCGGGCAGACGCTGGGCGAGCATTGATTTGCCGGCGCCGGGCGGGCCGATCATCAACAGATTGTGGCCGCCCGCCGCGGCGACTTCGAGGGCGCGCTTGGCCGTCTCCTGGCCTTTAATATCCTTGAGATCGGGATAGACCGCGCCCTTCCCCAGCACCGCGGGGAGCGGTGGCGAGATGATCTGGCTGCCTTTGAAATGATTGATGAGGGCCAGTAGCGATCCGGCGGCGACGACATCTCCGCCGCCGGCCCAAACTGCTTCGGCGCCGTTCGCTTGCGGGCAGATCAGGCCGAGATTGTTGGCATTGGCCGCGACGGCGGCCAGCAGCACGCCGGCCACCGGAATGAGCGCGCCGTCTAGGCCGAGTTCTCCGAGCGCGGCATATTCGGCCATTTCCTCGACGCCGACGACATCCATGGCGACGAGCAGGCCGAGCGCGATGGGGAGATCGAAATGGCTGCCTTCCTTGAGCATATCGGCAGGCGCGAGATTGACCGTGATGCGCTTGGGCGGCAACGCCAGGCCCATGGCGCCGATCGCACTGCGCACGCGTTCGCGCGATTCACCGACCGCCTTATCCGGCAGACCGACGATGGTGAAGCTCGGCAGGCCAGCCGAGATGCTGACTTGCACATCCACGTCGAGCGCCTCGATGCCCTGAAAGGCGACCGTGTTGATATGGGCGACCATGCCGCCGTCCTTCCGCAATAGCTGCTCATGGTTTTACCACAGCCATGGTTGCACTGATGGTTTGTGACGCAGGTCCTATGCAAGATGTTGGGCAAAAAACTCCGCTGTACGGGTGTTCGCTTGTGTCGCGCAGGCGGCATCGAAATGCTCGCCGCCGGTGCGGGCGAAGGCATGATCGACATTCGCGTAGGAATGGATCGTGACTTTAGCGTTGCCGCCAAGCCCATCCTTGATGGCGGTTTGCGCTTCCGGCGGCACGAATTGATCGAGCTCGGCAATATGCATCATATGCGGGCCGGAAATATTGGTCGCTTCACCGAGCGCGTCCTGAATGCCAACACCGTAATAGCCTATGGAAGCATCCGCCGTGGTCCGCGCCGCCACCAAATAGGCCAGCATACCGCCCAAACAATATCCCACCGCGCCGACCTTGCCGGTGCAGCCGTCGAGCACACGCAACTGTTCGAGCGCGGCACCGGCGTCGGCCACGCCCTTGTCCATATCGAAGCCTTGATAAAAGCCGAACGCCTTGCCCCACTCGCCTTCCGACATGTCGGACAGCTCGACCCCCGGCTCTTGGCGCCAGAACAGATCGGGACAGAGCGCTATATAACCCTGGGCGGCCAAACGGTGGCAGGTCTCGCGCATGAAATAGTTAATACCAAATATTTCCTGCAGCACGATCACGCCGGCGCCGTTGCCGGAATCAGGGGTCGCTAAAAAACCCTGAAACGAGCCGCCGTCCGCGGCTTTGATGTCGATCATTTTGCCTGGCATATTCTGTTCCTCCGCTCGGTTTCTTTTCAGACCGCGAGCCTGGGCTGCGGCGTTTCAAGTTCTAACAGTAAATGCTTTGTCGCGCAGCCGTCGCCGCCGGAAAACCCGCCGATCCAGCCGCCGGCGCCGACGATGCGATGGCACGGTACGACGATGGCGATGGGATTGGCGCCGCAGGCGCCGCCGACGGCGCGCGGCGCGGAATCGACTTCCCTGGCGATTTCTCCATAGCTGCGGGTCTGACCGTACGGCACGTCACGCAGCGCCTGCCAGACCTTTTGCCGAAACGGCGTGCCCTCGGCGTGAAGTGGCAGGTCGAATTGTTTGAGCTTGCCGGCGAAGTAGGCTTCGATCTGCCGCGCCGTCTCACCGGCAAGGCCCTTCGTCGGCGCGCCCGCCGTTGCCGTGCCGTGCGCGCCGAATTCAAGCCACGTCAACGCTTCGTCTGATAGCTCGATGGTGAGCGGGCCAATGGGCGTCTCGATATGGTGGCGGGTCAGACCGCTCATGCATCTTGCTCCGTGATTTGCGCACCGGCGCTCGGGCCGGGTTCCATCGCGTCCTGTAACAGCGCGCGCAGCGCCGCCGCGTTGCTGACCGGAAGCGAACAGGTCGGGCCGACACAGAGATAGGCCGTGGCTTTGCCGTCCCGTTGCGTCTTGCCTGCCGCCGGATGGCCCGCCGGCATGCTGTTGCCCGGCTCGATAACGCTGAGGATACGGTTGGGCAGGCTGAGCGAATAAACGGTGCGAATCATCGCGTCGCTCTCACTCTCGCCGCGCGTGCCGACAATTACGATTTGCATGGCATTGTCCAGCAGATCGGAATTGTTAATCAGTGTCGGTATCGGCGCGAAACGCTCGCCGATCTCACCGGTGAAGGCGCGTACCAGAGCACTGGCGCGCTCCAGATAGGCTTCTTCCGCCGTCAAATGATAGACCCGGGCGAGTACCCCGACGAGGGTGCCGTTACCCGATGGCGTCGCATTGTCATGTGCCGATTTATTGCGCGCGATCAACTTCTCGCCGCTGTCCGGGCTGTAAAAATAGCCGCCCGCCTCTGCGTCCCAATATTGCCCGTCAAGGATTTCCAGCCAAGCTCGCGCACGCTCCAGGTAGACCGCCTCGCCGCTTACTTCGTACAGCATCAATGCGGCGCGCGACATCTCCGCGTAATCGTCGAGGAATTCGATCTCTTTGACCTGGCCGTGGCGGGCGGAATGGCGTAGCCGCGCGCCATCAGCCATTTCATTGGCGACATAGTCCCAAGCGCGGCGCGCCGCGGCCAACCAGTCAGGGCGCTCGAACACCGCAGCGGCAAAGGCGAGCGCGGCGATCATCATGCCGTTCCAATCGGCCAGCACTTTGTCATCCCAACTCGGCCAAATCCGCTTGTCGCGCACTGCCAGCAACTTGTCGCGCAACGGCTTCAACTGCGCCTCGTCAAGCGCGCCGCTATCGGGTCGGTAGCGCAGACGGTTGAGAATATTATTGCCCTCGAAATTGCCGAGGGTGGTCACGTCATAAACGCCTTTGAAGACTTGTGAATCGGCGCCGAGCAGGGCGTCTATTTCACTCTCCTGCCACACATAAAAGCGCCCTTCCTCGCCTTCCGAATCGGCGTCGAGCGCGCTGGCAAAAGCGCCCTCGCCGGTCACCATATCGCGCAACAACCACGCCACCGTTTGTTCCACCCGCTGCTCGAACAGCACTTCTTTGGTGTCTTGCCAAAGCTCACACAACTGCTCAAGAATTTGCGCATTGTCGTACAGCATCTTCTCGAAATGCGGAACCAGCCAGCGCTCATCGGTCGAGTAGCGCGAATAGCCGCCAGCGAGATGATCGTAAATGCCGCCTTCACTCATTTGGCGGGCCGACAGCAGCACGGCGGTGCGCATCAACTCAGAACCGGTGCGCCTATAATTGCGCCACAGAATATCCAGCATCGGAATCTGCGGAAACTTTGGCGCGCCGCCGATTCCGCCATGGCGCGGATCAACCTCGCGCAACAACATTTGGCTGATATTCTCAACCTGCTGTTCTTCGATATCGCCGCCGGGATTGTTGTCCGCCATCTTGCGCAATGCCTCGACCATATTGGTCTGGTTCTTGCGCACGTTTTCTGGATCATTGACATAGGCGCCGTGGATTTGCCTGAGCACGTCGCGAAATCCGGGCCGGCCAAAACGCGGCTCGCGCGGGAAGTAGGTGCCGCCCCAAAACGGCTCGCCGTCCGGATTGAGAAACATGGTGAGCGGCCAACCGCCTTGTTGTCCCATCAGTGAGATGGCGCGCTGGTAGATGGCGTCGAGGTCGGGGCGTTCCTCGCGGTCGATCTTGATGCTGACGAAAAGATCATTCATCAGCGCCGCCGTCTCCTCATGCTCAAAGCTCTCATGCGCCATGACGTGGCACCAGTGACAAGAGGAGTAACCGACGGACAATAAAATCGGCTTATTGGCTTCTTTGGCCTCCGCCAACGCCGCCGCGCCCCACGGGCGCCAATGTACCGGATTGTCGCGATGCTGTTGTAGATAGGGGCTGGATTCCCCAGCCAAAAGATTTCCGCTCATTCACTCCCCGCCGCGTTCAGTTCCCGCCACCTCGCTGCCGCCAATGAGGTTGTTGGAAGGATACAAACGTGAATATATATGGAAACGGCAGGCTTGCCAGCCGAACCGGCCCATTTCAGGGAACGCGCCATTTCGCGGGAACGTTATGAAAGTATCAATCGATATCGACTGCACGCCGGAAGAGGCGCGTAAATTTCTCGGTTTGCCCGACCTCGACAAAGTCCATCAGGCGACTCTGGAAGCGATCACCGCGCGTATGCGCGAGGCAGTTGGCGAATTCGATGCCGAATCGCTGCTGAAAAGCTGGACGTCGGGCGGGGCGAAAAGCTTGGAAGAAATGCAAAAGAGTTTTTGGGCCGGTTTCACTGGCGACGGGAAGGGCAAGGACAGCAAGACGTGAGCGCCACCGAACCGTTTTACCGCAGCCATATATTTTGTTGCGTCAACCAGCGCGCCGATGGTCATGCGCGCGGCTGCTGCGAAAAGCACGGCGCTAGCAAACTGCGCGCCCATTTGAAAGCACGCGTGAAGTCTTTGGGCATTGAAAATGTGCGCGTCAACGCCGCGCAATGCCTCGACCGCTGCGAGCTCGGTCCGACGATGGTGATTTATCCGGAAGGGGTGTGGTACACCTATCGGACTCGGGAAGATCTCGATGAAATTCTTGAACGCCATATACTTAAAGGCGAGCAGGTGGATCGACTAGTGCTGTACCCGGACCAGAAAGAGCCTGACGAAGCGCGCATCAATGGATCGGATACGCGCGCCGCGGAGTGACGCCGCGCCTTCCACTTTGTTTCGCAAAACAATAATTAGTCTTATTTTGAAAGCCTGGGGCGAGACTCCGCCATAGTTGGGGCAGCCACACAGATGCGCTTTGACGACACCATATTCGCGCTGGCCAGTGCACCGGGAAAATCTGCGGTGGCGATCGTGCGGCTGTCTGGTGGAGCGGCACGCGAGACCGTCTGCCGCCTCACGGGTGGCGAGCCGCCGGCGCCACGCCAGGCCGAGCTGCGCCGTCTCGCCGACCCGCACAATCACACGGAGATCGATCGGGCACTGGTGCTGTGGTTTCCCGGCCCGGCGAGCTACACCGGCGAGGACGTGGCGGAGTTTCATGTTCATGGTGGACGTGCCGTTATCGCTGCGCTGCTATCTGCGCTGAGCGCGATGAAAGAGTTGCGCCCGGCCGAGGCCGGTGAATTCTCGCGCCGCGCCTTCGAGCACGGCAAGCTCGATCTTACCGCCGCCGAAGGTATCGCCGATCTGGTTGATGCAGAAACCGAAATTCAGCGCCGCCAGGCGTTGCGGCAGAGTGGCGGTGCGCTTGGGGAACTGTACGAGGATTGGCGCCGGCGGTTGCTTAGAATTCGTGCATTAATTGAATCAACCATAGATTTCTCGGATCAGGAGTTGCCGGACGGGGTGCTTGATCCGGTTGCGCCGGAGATACACGCCATCAGCACCGAAATTTCCGCCCATCTGCGAGATGGTGGCCGGGGGGAGCGTTTGAGGGAGGGCGTCCAGGTCGCAATACTGGGCCCGGTAAACGCTGGGAAATCTAGTCTTCTCAATCGATTAGCCGGAAGAGACGCGGCTATTGTAGCAGCTGAAGAAGGCACAACGCGCGACGTCATCGAAGTACGTATGGATCTTGACGGCTGGCCGCTAACCGTGGCCGACACGGCAGGTCTGCGTGTCGCAACGAGCGACGTAGAGGCCGAGGGCATGCGGCGCGCTCACGCCCGTGCCGGTGAGGCCGATCTCAAGATTGTGCTGCTTGACGGCGCGCACTGGCCGAATAGCGACGAAGAGGTTGAGGCGTTGGTCGATAACGAGGCGCTGGCGGTGTTGAACAAATGTGACTTATTGGCTGAAAGTGCACCGGCGGCGCGTTTCGGCGGCAAACCGCTGCTTAAGGTCTCCTGCAAGACGGGCGAGGGCCTCGATGAATTGCTCGAGCGCATCAAGGATTTTCTTGAAGCGCGCTATCTGCCGTCAGATTCTCCGGTACTGACCCGGTCGAGACATCGCCATGCGTTGGAAAAATGTCTGGAATCGTTGCACAGATATGATATCGATGCGGGAGAGGAGCTTGCTGCGGAAGAACTGCGCCTGGCAGCCGATTGTTTGGGGCGGATAACCGGACGTAGCGATATTGAGCAGGTCCTGGATATCATTTTCAAAGAATTTTGCATCGGGAAGTAATCCCGCCTCATGCACTATATATAGACGCTAGGTGCGATATCACACCAAATGTAGGGAACATCTCTTTAAAACATGACGACTACACCATCAAAATATGACGTTATAGTTATCGGCGGGGGTCATGCCGGCTGTGAGGCCGCTGGCGCTGCGGCGCGCCTCGGCGCCGAGACGCTGCTCTTGACGCACAAGCTACAGACTATTGGGGAGATGTCGTGCAACCCGGCCATCGGTGGTTTGGCCAAGGGGACCTTGGTTCGCGAAGTCGATGCCTTGGACGGTCTGATGGGCCGCGTCGCGGATCAAGCAGGTATCCAATTTCGCGTTCTCAACCGCAGCAAGGGGCCCGCGGTGCACGGTCCGCGCGCGCAGCAGGATCGGGCACTTTATCGCGCCGCGATGCAGCAGGAGTTGAAGCAGCAGGCACATCTCACCCTGAGGGCCGAGGCGGTCGAGGACATCGTGGTTGACCGCGACGCGCGGATTACCGGTGTTGTGACCGCGCGCGGCGAAACGATCCTAGCATCGCGTGTGGTGCTTACCACGGGCACCTTTCTCAAAGGCGTTATTCACATTGGCGAGAAACGGATTTCTGCCGGTCGGGTGGGCGATCCTGCTGAAACAGGTCTTGCAGATACGTTGCAGGATCGGGGCTTTAGACTAGGGCGCCTGAAAACCGGCACGCCGCCCAGATTGGATGGTCGAACGATAGATTTTGCTGGTTTGCAGCGGCAACCTGGTGACAATCCACCACAGCCCTTCTCCTACCTAAATGATACGGTTTCGCAGCGGCAGATTGATTGTTTCATCACTGGAACAGGCATCGCGAGCCATGATCTCATTCGTGCAAATTTACTGAAATCAGCGCTTTACTCAGGTAATATAACTGGTGTTGGCCCGCGATATTGTCCGTCCATCGAAGATAAAATTACCCGTTTTCCCGATCGAAATTCACATCAAATTTTTCTTGAACCGGAAGGTCTCGAGGATCACACCATCTATCCCAATGGCATATCCACCTCTCTGCCGGAAGATGTGCAATTGGCGATGCTGCATACCATCCCAGGGCTCGAGAAAGTTCAGATGGTTCGGCCGGGTTATGCCATTGAGTATGATTTTATTGACCCTAGAGAGCTGTGGCCGAGCCTCCAGACGAAGCGCATCGGCGGTCTTTATCTTGCCGGCCAGATTAATGGTACCACAGGATATGAAGAAGCGGCGGCGCAAGGCATCATTGCCGGTTTGAATGCCGCGCTGGCCGCTGGTGGTTCCGACAAACCATTCATTTTGAACAGGGCGGATGCTTTTATTGGTGTGATGATCGATGACCTGACCACCCAGGGGGCCGCAGAACCCTATCGCATGTTCACGTCACGCTCTGAGTATCGCATCAAATTGCGGCCGGATAATGCTGACCAACGTTTGACCGCAAAGGCTATAGATTTGGGGTGTGTGGGTAGAGGGCGGCAAACGGCGTTTGAAGACAAAATGCGGGCTCAGGATCGAGCGTTGAGCCAGATGAAAAGCCTCGATGCCAGTCCCAATAAATTGTCGGAATACGGCGTTAAAGTGAAGCACGATGGGGTCCTTCGAAGTGCCCTAGAACTGTTGGCTTTCCCGGAAATAGATCAAGAACAGCTGGCGAGGATTTGGCCGCAATTGGGTAAGGTCGACAGTAAGATGTTTGCTCAGATCAAGATCGAATCCGGCTATACCCGTTATTTGGAACGTCAATCGGCCGATATAGATGCGTTCAAGAGGGACGAAGAGTTGCTTCTGCCCATTGGTCTTGATTATGGCCGGATTGGCGGATTATCGACAGAGGCGTGCAATAAATTGCAGACGGGTTTACCGCCAACGCTCGGCGCTGCATCGCGCATTGCCGGGGTTACCCCCGCAGCAATCACCGCACTTTTGCGCCACGTAAAACGGCTGGACCAAAGCTCTCTTAACCCTCGGTGAGGCATGACCTCCTAGGTAAGTGCGGAGACCGGCTGATTCAATTAGTTCCACTGTTTCACGTGAAACATTAGAGAAACCGCGGATGAATTCATGGCCCACTACGGCGTAGAAGATTTTGTCCGAGATTATGATGTTTCACGTGAAACATGCGCGCGCCTGGAGCAATTTGTACAGTTGCTGAGGCACTGGAACCGGCGCGTCAACTTGGTTTCCAAAGATTCACTAAATGATGTCTGGCGCCGCCACATCGCCGATTCGGCGCAATTGCGCGACGTGATACCAGCCTATGAAGGCGCGCTGATAGATGTTGGCAGCGGCGCCGGTTTCCCGGGCATGGTACTGGCCATCATGGGGCTAGCAGACATTCACTTGATAGAAGCTGGCGCCAAGAAATGCGTTTTTCTGCGCGAGGCGGCGCGCATCACCGGTTGCCAGGTGACAATCCACAATATTCGGCTAGGAGATGACTCGGCTTCACTCGCCGCCTTGCCAGTAGCGGCGATTGTCACCGCAAGGGCGGTTTCTCCTCTCGCAAAACTACTAGATATTGTTTTTCCTATCGTGTATGACAGAACATATTGTATGTTTTCAAAGGGCATGCAGGCAGAGGATGAACTAAAAGCAGCGCGTGAAAGCTGGCAATTTGATGTGCGACAGGTACCGAGCAAAGTGGAGCCGGGTGGCGTCATCCTAAAAATAAATCACATTCGCCGGCACTAGAATTGAAGCAAGGGGCCAACATGAACCAGGCACGCAAATTCTTCGTCGGCAAAGATGGCGTCTCGGGTACCGAGAAGTTTTCCGGGCGAATCATCGCCGTGGCGAATCAAAAGGGCGGAGTCGGCAAGACGACCACCGCAATCAATCTCGGCACCGCATTGGCTGCCGTCGGCCTAAAGGTTCTGATTCTTGACTTTGATCCGCAAGGCAATGCCAGCACCGGGCTTGGCATTAAGCATGAGAGCCGCGCACCGGGCAGCTACGGGCTTATCAACGGTGTGGCGCTGAGCGAGACCGTCCGCAGGACGAAAATTCCTAATCTCGATGTGGTGCCGTCGACGGTCGAATTGGCCGGTGCTGAATATGAATTGGCGCAAATATCCCGTCCGCAATATCTCCTGCAGCGCGCGATTAATCCAGAGGACGGGCTGGTCGGTGAGTTTGCCAGTGGATCTGCCAGTGGATCTGCTAGTCGATCAGGGCATGGCTCGCCGGAAGACGCGCGGGCTCGTTATGACTACATATTAATCGATTGTCCGCCCGCCCTCGGCATGTTGACCGTAAACGCGCTGGTGGCAGCTGATTCACTGCTGGTGCCGCTGCAATGCGAATTCTTTGCGCTGGAGGGCCTAAGTCAGTTGCTGAACATCTATGAGCGCGTGCGCACATCGTTCAATAGTGTCCTACAAATTCAAGGCGTCGTTCTCACAATGTATGACAAGCGGAACAATCTGTCCGAGCAGGTCGCCGAGGACGTGCGAAACCACTTAGGTTCTAAGGTGTATGACACCGTTATACCGAGAAATGTGCGTATTTCAGAAGCGCCGTCTTTCGGAAAACCTGTA